>CAVBAM010000008.1:0-16200 GCA_963593315.1 Candidatus Methanomethylophilaceae archaeon
CGGCCAACAGGGAAACGCGCGCCAGGCGGCGGGTCGATGCTATGCGGGACTGCTCGGGCATGCGAAAAGGCACGCGACCTTACGAGCCCACGACGTCGTAGGCCTTGCCGTCGCTTGAGCCATCCTGGTCGGTTATCTCGACGATGAGCTTATGCGGCAAGCACACAATCTGCTGGCCCACCTCGGATATCCAGCCCTGATTCACGCAGTCCTGGTTAGGGCAGTCGGCCTCCACCACGCACACCTTCCCGCCCGACACCTTCACCACGTTGGTGCCCGAATCGGTGGTAATGGCCTGTTCGACGTTGTCGGAAAGGGACATCGCGTAGACGTTCCCCTCGCCGTCGGTGACCTTCACCGTACGCGCCGTCGTCGTTGCGCCGATCACCTGCATCGCCACGAACGCAATCACCACCACGGCAACCAACACGCCGATGATGAGGACGTTCTTCTTCATGCGGCCGAATGCCCGCTGCTGCGCTGCCGTCATGCGCGCTACCCCTCCAAAATCGTGAAATCGGACCCCGCTGAAGCGGTTGCCGTATCGTTCATGTCCACCACAACGCCGCTGAAGCGCTCATCGGAGTTCAGCAGATCGATGGCGCGGTCGTGCCCGAGCAGGAACAGGATGGTCGAATACGCGTCGCCGTCGGTCGATGCGTCCGACATGATCGACGCACTCGCCAAATCGGTCTGCGCGGGATAGCCCGTCTTCGGGTCCAAAATATGGTAGTACAGAACGCCGTCCTGCGTGAAGCTGCGCTCGTACAAGCCGCTCGTGACCACGGATTTGTTCTGCGCGGGCACGCTGGCGATCACGTCATCGGTGGCTCCGTTGGGATCCTGCACGCCCACGTTCCAATTGTCGCCGCGGAAGCTCTCGCCGAGCACGTAGACGTTGCCGCCGAGGGAAAGCATGGCGCTTTCGCAGCCCGCTTCGCGCAAGATACCAACCAGGTCATCGGTAATGAAGCCCTTCGCGATGCCTCCCAAATCGAGCATCGCCTTAGGATCGCTCAGCGTCACCGTGGTGCCGTCCACCTTCACGCAGCGGTAATCGACATGCTTGATCGCCTCTTGGATGGCCGCATCGTCGGGCTTCACGCCGACCACGAAATCCCACAGGCTCGACACCGCTCCGATGGTGATGTCGAACAGGCCGTCGGAAGCCTTCGAATATTCCAGCGCGGCCGAGATGCACTGCGCGGTTTCGGGCGCAACCTCGACCGCTGCGCCGGCCGCATGGTTGATATTCCAGATGTCGGTGCCCTCGATGGTGCGCGAAAACTTGCTCTCGAAGTACTCGCAGCGGTCGGCAAGCTGCTGCATAACCTCTTCGGTGGTGCGCGCGCTTATTTGGATGACCGTGTCGAAGTTGAACAGCGTGATCGAGCGCTTCTCCTGCTGAGAGGTCGACGTCGCCGACGAATCATTCGAGGAAGCCGCCGTGTCGTTCGAACCCGAACCCGCGCAGCCCGCAAGCCAGGCCGGCAGCGTCAAGGCAGCCGCCGAGCACAGCGACAGCGACAGGAACCTTCGCCGAGACAGCGTTTCTTTCATGAGCAAGCAACCTTCCAATCAGCAGGCACGGGGCAACCTTGCCGCGCCGTTATTCTACATAAGCCACCAGCACAGCGCGAACAGCGGAATCAGCTACAGCGTCGGCGCTGCGACGATTATGCCTCTGGAAGCGGTGTTGCCCGTATACTGCAGCCACAGGCGCACTGCATTGCGTTCGATCGTCCGCATTCCTTTCGTCTTTGTTTTTAATCGCGGCACTACAGGGCCACACCCACGCCAACACCGCCCAATCGGCGGCCACAAGCCAAAGGCCGGGTAAGGCAGATTTAACACGTATTGCATCGTGCGAGTGCGGTAACGAATATCACCCGACAGTCGCTTTTAGCCATGATGTCTGCCCGAGAAAAACTCTTTACACGCAAAGGTAGCCATAGGTTGCTTAAACCGCGGAAAACCCCGACGCTCGATGCTCCATAGGTTTAACTGTTCCATTATCAGGATAATTACAGACGAGACGCCCAATTAATGCGACGGCAAAACTTCGATGGAGCAAACGGACGCCTACTTATGGTACGGCTCGCCCTTCGAAATCTTCTGCGCACGATAGAGCTGCTCAAGCAAAACGACGCGCGCAAGGTTGTGGGGGAGCGTTATCGGCCCAAATGACAGCAATTCGTCGGCTCGCGCACGCACGGCGTCGCTTACGCCGTCAGACCCGCCGATCACGAAGGCGAAGCTGCTCGAACCCTGCAGCATCAGGGTATCCAGGCGCTTCGAGAGACCCTCGCTCGAACGCTCCTTGCCGTCGATGGCCAGCAGCACCACATGCGTGTCGGCCCCGAGCTTGGCGAGCTCTGCGCAAATATGCTCGCCTTCCTTGGTGCGGGCGCCCTCCACGCCGCCGGCCTTGCGCGGATCGATGTCGGCAATCTCACGCACCTCGGTTTTCGCATACGGTTGCAGGCGCTTGAGGTATTCAGCGCACGCGTCCGCCCAGAACCGCTCCTTCAGCTTGCCAACGGCAACGATGGTGAACTTCATGCGCCAATCCTTTCACGTGAAACATTCGACTTTGAGCTGGCGTTTTGCCCGTTGTGAGCGATTGCGGACGATTGAGCCATGGCGGACAGTTAACCCGTAGAGCCGGTCGCCTCGTTATGGCAATCACTTCATTGCAACCAGCCGCTTCATTACACCCCGCATTCCGCCATTGTATCGAAAACCACACGGCTCGAAACAATGCCGAAACACCGCGTACCACAAAATACGCCGCTTGTCCCATAAAATAGTGTTCCTAGGTAAATAGGGTGTTTACAAGTCGTTTCCCCGCTGTTACTGTCGTTTGCACAATTTCATAGCGTCACCCCGTTGACATGTTCTGAACCTTCGGAACAGGACATGTAGGGGCCTCTGGAGAATCCCAGGTTATGGGTGCCGAAGGGGCAAGACGTATGCAGGCAAAGCAGCCGAGCCGCCAAAGCGGCGAACCATACGATCGAAACTCTCAGGCAAAAGGACAGAGAACAGCCTTTCAGGCTTGTCGCGAAACCACAGCCACTCGGCTTAACGTTTCATCAATCCTTTCCACAACCTCATATCCAAAAGCCCCGCTTGAGCACTTGCGGCAGTAACGCGCGGCTGCCGCCCGCAGCGGAATGACGTCTTTGCAAATTGTTCGGGAAAGACGATATCTAAGGAGTAATTCGTGGAAGGATTTTTCGACGCCTTCAACACTGCGTTGACGGCTATCGACGACTTTATGTGGGGCGTGCCGCTGATGGCACTGATCCTCGCGGGCGGCATCTTGCTGACGGTGCGCCTGGCAGGCCTGCAGTTCAGGCAACTGCCGCGCGCACTGCGCTACATGGTGAAGAACGAGGAAGGCGGCACCGGCGAGGTCACGAGCTTCGGCGCGCTGTGCACCGCGCTTTCAGCCACCATCGGAACAGGCAACATCGTCGGCGTGGCCACCGCTATCGTGGCCGGCGGTCCGGGCGCCATGTTCTGGATGTGGGTGGCAGCGCTGTTCGGCATGGCTACCAAGTACTCCGAGGGCCTTCTTGCCGTGAAGTACCGCAGCATTGACGAGAAGACCGGGCACGTGCTCGGCGGCCCGTTCTACTACATCGAGCGCGGCATGGGCAAGCGCCTGCCGCAGATCAGCTGGCGTTGGCTGGCGAAGATCTTCGCCTTCTTCGGAATGTGCGTCGGCCTGTTCGGCATCGGAACGTTCACCCAGGTCAATTCCATTTCCTCTGCCGTGACCGGCTTCTTCGACCCCGATAAGGCCGCAACCGTGAGCATTCTGGGCATGGATTACTCCTGGGCGACGGTCATCGGCGGCTTGGTGGTCGCCGTGCTGGTGGGCCTGGTCGTCATCGGCGGCATCCAGCGCATCGCGAAGGTTTCCGAGCGCGTCATCCCCGCCATGGTGGTGCTCTACGTCGGCTTCTCGCTCATCCTCGTGGTGACGAACATCGACAAGATTCCCGGCGCGTTCGTCGTCATCGTTGAAAGCGCGTTCGGTCTGCGTGCCGCTGCCGGCGGTGCGCTCGGCGCCATCATCATCGCCATGCAGAAGGGCATCGCCCGCGGCATCTTCTCCAACGAGGCCGGCCTCGGCTCCGCGCCGATCGCCGCCGCAGCCGCGCAGACGAAGGAACCCGTTCGCCAGGGTCTCGTGTCCATGACCGGCACGTTCCTCGACACCATCATCGTCTGCTCCATGACGGGCCTGGCGCTTGTCATGACCGGCGCGTATCAAATCCCCGGGCTCGAGGGCGCCGCAGTGACCACGGCCGCATTCCAGGCCGGCCTGCCGTTCATCCCGTCGCAAATCGTCGCGTTCGTCGTGATGGCCTGCCTGGCGCTATTCGGCTTCACCACCATCCTGGGCTGGGATTACTACGGCGAGCGTTGCCTTGAGTACTTCAGCAACGGCAGCATGAAGGCCGTGAAGGTCTATCGCTGGCTCTACATCGCCGCCGTGTTCATCGGCCCCTACATGACGGTTTCCGCCGTATGGACCATCGCCGACATCTTCAACGCCTGCATGGCCATCCCGAACATGATCGCCCTGATCGTGCTCTCCGGCGTGGTCGCCCGCGAGACGAAGGACTTCTTCCGCCGCCTGAAGGACGCCGACGGCGACGAGAACAAGATGGAGCCGCATGCCGACCACGACGCCGTGCCTGCGCTTGACGGCCTCACCGAAAGCCTGGGTGCGAAGACGAACGCCTAGGGGCGACGGCGCATAGCAAACGCTTTCGAAAACAAGAGGAGCGGCCCCGCGTTTAACGCCGGGGCCGCTCCTTTTTGCTACGTATACTTTGTTTTAGCTGCTACAAGCTGCCGCAAGGCCGCTGTATGCCGGCAGGCCTATAGGGCCTCGGCATCAACGGCGCCCGACTTCACCAGGGCGTCGGCCACCTTGCGTGCCGCCGCCGTGATGGACAGGTCGTTCACGTCCACCGTGATTTCCGCATACTTCTCGTACAGCGGCTTGCGCTCGTCGTACAGCTCGCGCAGGCTCATGCCGATGCCACCCTTTAACACCACGCCGCGCTCCTGCAGGTCGCTTAGGCGGGTTACCAGCTGGTCGTAGGAGATTTTCAGGTACACCACCGTGCCGATGTCCGAAAGGTGCTTCATGGCCTCGTCGGAATACACGGCGGAACCGCCCGTGGCGACGATGCTGTTCTCGGCCTTCAAGTCGCCCAAAATCTGGTTCTCCACCTGAATGAAACCTTCGGGGCCCATTGCATCGATGATCTTCTGCAGCGTCTTGTCGCACTGGTTCTGGATAACGATGTCGGCATCGATGAAGTCCTTGTTCAGAATCTTCGCCAGCACGATGCCCAACGTCGACTTGCCCGAGCCGGGCATGCCGATCAAAACGACGTTGCTCTTTTCCGCCATGATGGTTCCTCCCACTGGATTTCTCTCATTCGCAGGCATTGTATCACGCGCTCGCGCCGCTCCCATTTCCATCACCTTTTCCGCTCTTCTTCAGCGGAAACGTCTCACTGATCACGATGGCGCAGAAGATGAGCGCGAACCCCAGCAAAAGGCGCGGGGTCAGCTGTTCGCCATACAGAATGACGCTGAAAACCACGCCGAAGACCGACTCCAAGCTTAAGAACAACGCCGCCTGAGCGGGCGGCACATGGGCGAGCGAGACGTTCTGGATGCCGAACGCGACAACCGTCGAAAAGATAGCCAGAAACAACAGCTGGCCGGCGGCGGCGGGCGTGAAGGCCGAGAACCCGGGAAACACTTCAAAAGCCGCGCCGAAGGCGCAGCCGAGCACGCCTTCGAACAGAAACTGCACCACGGTCAGCGTTAGCGCGTCGGCGAACTTCGTGAACTTCGACACCAGCACCATATGGGCGGCGAACAGCACGGCGCAGATAAGCGTCATGCCCTCGCCGAACCCTAAGGTTATGCCGCCGCCCGTCACCGACACCAGCCAAATGCCCACGAGCGCAAGGGCGGCGGCGCCGATGTTGAACACCGTCGGCCGGCGGCGTGCGACTATCCACCACAAAAAGGGGACAATGACGCAATACGTCGCCGTCAAAAATGCGTTGATACCGGGCGTGGTGTGCTGCAGGCCGACTGTCTGCGTCCAGAACGCGCTGAAATCGGCAACGGCGAGCGCCAGCCCCATCAGCACCACCTTGCGCGACAGAAAGCGACGGGCGCGCTTTTGCAGCACAACACCCAACACGACGCCCGCTATGAGGAACCGCAGTCCCAAAAGCCAGCACGGGGGCAAGACGGCCACCATATCCTTCATCGCCACGAAGGAGTATCCCCATATGACGGTCGCGAACACGATCGCGGCCTTATAAAATGCGGCAGGAAGTTCCTTACCCATGCGTCCTCCTTACCGGGCGCCGCCGCCCCCGCCGCCGAAGCCGCCACCGCCGCCGCTTGAGAATCCGCCGCCCGATCCGCTTCCGCTCCATCCGCCACTGGCCGCCTGTTCGGCTTCGTAAGCGGTTGTATAGGCCGCATCGATCGATTTCGTCAGGAAAGCGCTTGGCTGCAGCAGGTTGCCTTTGCCCTTGTTCGAGCAAACCGAATCCTGCAAATACCACGCCCACCAGGGAATGCCGGAATAGCGCGTAGCACCCGACGCCCCAAGCACCTGCGGAGCGGCGCGGCGCACCTGGTTCATGGCGCTCTCCGACACGCCGAACACGTATGCAAGCACCATGAGTTCATCCCAGTGCAGCTCGCCAAGCTGCTGGGCGTCCTGTTCGAGCGAGCCGAAGTCGCGCAGCCAATTGCGCAGCGCCTTGCAACGGGCCACAAGGTTGTTTCCCTCGCGGCTGCGACGCGGCATATAGTTGCCGATAAAGGCGAGCGCTACACAGGTGGGAATGGAGAACGCGAACACCAGGGCGTTGTCCATGTTGAGCCATATCGCCAGGCTTGCCACGAACAAAACGCCCGCCGCAACCCAAATCACCTTCTGATAGCGCTGCCCCTTTTCCTCGAAGAAGCCGCGGCGCGTGACTTCGACCGATATGGCATCTTGCCAGTCGCCCACAGCGGTCACCATTTCCTTCGAATGGGTCTTCGCATACGCCTCGATGCTGCCGAACCAGAAGGAGTCCTGCCCACCGGCGACGCGATCGAACAGCAGCCTCATGGCGGCCCGGTCTATCGGGTCCGCAAGCGACCCGGCGGGAACAAGCTTCGTGATGCAGTAGTCGCCTGCGCTCTCCGCTGCACCGTCCGAGCCTGTCGTGGCGTACGTGCCGGCTTCGACCTTCACGGCCCCCAGCTGGCAAAGGTGCATGATGGTCGCCGTCAAGTCGCTCACGTTCTCGCGGTTCCAACGCCACAAGCGCCCGACGACCGCCGGATGAATGCCTTCTTCCGGAAGCTCTTTGAGGTACTTGTCCTTGAAGTCGGGGGTGTATTCCTTACCGTAGCGGAAATAGAGAACCAGAGCTATCACGACGGCAAGCACGCAAACCGCAGCACAGGCTATCATGAACGCCAGCGACATCATCCGCTGCGAGTTCGCCTTGTCCGCCCAGGTCTTTTCCTCGGAGAGGACCGTGTCGAGGCGCTGCTCGCCGGCATGCAGGCGCAGCGACTTGAGCGACAGGTTCGTCAGCCAGGTAGAGGGAATCAGCACGCGCATTTCGGCATATTCGCCCGATTTCACCTTCGCAATCTCGCAGACCACCGATGCGTCGTCGCGAATGGCCACGGTGCCGTCAAACGGACCGTGACCCCACGCATACACGTTTTCCGCAGGCTCAACCGTGGCGCCTTGCGGCAGGGGAAGCTGGAGCGTCGCCGTCACGTTACAGGAATCCGACCCCCATTGCGACCCAAGGTATTGCCAGTACACCTCGGTCACGTCGTCGTACACCTGCGCCATGTTCGTGATGGTGTAGTCGAGCTCCACGACGATGGAGCCGGGCTCGTTTCCAAAGAAGACGTAGACGGTGTTGTAGGGGGAGTCCATCGAATAGGAGTCCCTGCCAGGGCCGCCCTCCTCGCGCCAATCCAAATCGAAGGGCACGCTTTCGAGCAGCTTCGTTTCCCCAGGCACCACATCGCCGTCATCGTCAAGGGAAACGGTGCGCACGCTGTTGACACTCACTTCGGCATTCGTAGGGAGCAACCCGAACGTCCACCAAACAGCGGAATACGAACCCTCGAACTCAAAGGTTCGCTGCTCGACCACATGCAGCGATCCATCCGTTTCCAGTTGCGCATCGATGTCGACGCTGGGCATCGTGTAGGATTTCGCGTCAGCACACGCTGGCGAGAATGCCAAGCTGAGGGCTACAGCAACCAGCGCCAGCAAGGCAACATAAAGGGAAAAACGCCACGCAGGCATGTTTGCCGAATGTTGAACGTCGTCGATTTGTGATGTCGTAAACAGCATGGAGAAAAGCTCCTTGCAACTTAAGGCCAGTCACGGTATCATAGCAAACCGCACCAATTATTTCGTGGAGAAGTGACCGAGAGGCCGAAGGTGCTCGCCTGCTAAGTGAGTATACGCCACAAGCGTATCTAGGGTTCGAATCCCTACTTCTCCGCCACTGGCGCTTCAACCCCTGCCGAGGCAGGGGTTTTCTTTTGCCCTTATTTCCTCTCCCAAGGCCAACGATGCAGCTTCTTCGCCTTCATCGGCTTCGCCCGATATGCAGGGTTGTTCTTCAAGAACACGGCACGGCAAATGCGCGTTATCGCGAGCGCGATGGCGGCAGCGGCTAGAAATGTTGCCGTCAGATCCATGACGTCCCTATTGGCCTCACCGAGCGCATACAGCGTTGCGATCCCGAAGAAGGCGCACAGCGCGCCATTCAAAACCGTGAATACCTTGATGAGCAGTTCCTTCGCCCGAGCGGGGGAGTAGCGCCACGAAGCAACGAGATAGACCACACCAGCAACAATTGCGAGAGCGATGAGGAGCGGTATGGCACGAACGAGGCGGACCATAGGTAGCCCTTCCTTATCGATTCGGAACAATAGCGGCGCGGATGGAGCTGAACGTAGTCGTACGCGCCCACCACCCATTCGCTTGAGCTTCGCCCGCTATGCGCGAAGCTGCTCCAAAGGAGTCGCATAAGGCGAAGACCGCAGCACCGCTCCCCGACATCATTGCCGCTTGCACGCCCTCTTGCGAGGAAAGATAAGTGCGGACATCGGCGATAACCGGCAAGAGCTGTTCAGACGCCAAGGCCATGTTGTTTCGCAGGGGCACATCCTGCGCCGTTGCGGCATTGCGTGCGGTTTCACAATCTTGCTCGGTTACCGCAACGGGATCCTCGTCAAACAAACGATACGATTCCGCGGTCGAAACGCCACCGGAGGGCTTCACCAATACGGCAAAGCTGTTCATTGGTTGCAAAGCACGTACGAAATGCTCCCCAACCCCATCGTATTCCGCGCAGCCTCCCCGCAAAAAGAAGGGAACATCCGCTCCGAGTGTCGCTGCCACCTCTTCAATGCGCGGGTCGTCCTTCTCAAGCCCCCATAGTTTCGCAGCACCAACCAACGCTGCCGCAGCATCGGAAGAGCCGCCGCCGAGACCTGCCTGCGCCGGGATATGCTTTTCTATGTGAACTCGGACCGTCTCACCCTCGCCAAGCATGCGCCCCACCGCCTTCGCAAGCCTCTCTATCGCTTTGTAAACGATGTTCTTCTCAGGCGGTACGTCCAAATCCGGCAGACCCTCGAAAGCCCTTGTCGTCAAATGAATCGGCGAGCCTTCGCCGTGCTCGAGCTTCATGCGTAAAACGTCATGCAGCATCAAGGCATGCATAGTTGTATCAACCAAATGGTACCCGTCATCCCTGCGTCCCTTCACATGCAGGAACAGGTTCACTTTTGCGGGGGCCACAAGCTTGATCGAGGTACCGCCGATGAAATCTCGCTCGTCAACTTTCTGGGCAACACGCGCAACATCAAGCATGTCGACATTGTTCCACGCTGATGTTTCACGTGAAACATCTTGCTGTTCGCTCTTCTCATCAGGCATTATTCTTCCGCCCTTTCTTTCTGCGCTCGGAAAAGAATTGTTTCAGGAGCGCAGCGCATTCCTGTTCATACACGCCAGCCGACACTTCAAAGGTGTGGTTTAGCCGAGTATCTTCGTTGATGCTATACAAAGTGCCCAATGCGCCCGCCTTGGGATCGGGCGCGCCATACACGCAACGACTAACGCGAGCTTGATGCATGAGGCCGGCGCACATCACGCATGGCTCGAGCGTCACGTAAACCGTGCACCCGGTAAGCCTCCACACGCCAAGCTCCTGCGCGGCCATCTTCATGGCCACAAACTCGGCATGGCCGGCCGGATCCTGCTGCGTTTCACGCACGTTGCATGCTTTCGCAATCACCCTCGGTTCGGCAAGATAGCGACGCGTCGCCGGATCTATGGGATGATAGACAACTACAGCCCCAATGGGGACTTCCCCCAGCTGGTAAGCTCGGCGGGCTTCCTCAAGAGCCATTCGCATGTATTCTTCATCGTTCATGATTTCCATTATATGGTATCCTACCAACGTTCAGGAGGAATGGCCGAGTGGTTGAAGGCGGCAGTCTTGAAAACTGTTGAGCCGCAAGGTTCCGTGGGTTCGAATCCTACTTCCTCCGCCAGCAAACATACGCCCGGTTTCGGGCGTTTTCTTTTTCCAGCAGACTCACTCCGATATGAAGCGAGCCGAGGTCATTCTCGGCTCGCTTCATGATTTTGCTAGAGACTCAAACTCATCCCAGCCAACGATTAACGCTTCTCCATCGGCAAGTACTCGCGCTTTTCGCTATAGATGGATTTGTAGGCAGGCCTGATGATACGCTTGCCCGAAGCTATCTCCTCGAAGCGGTGGGCGGCCCAACCCGAAATTCGGCCACACGCAAAAAGGGGAGTGAATAGGTCCTCAGGAATCCCCAGCATCGAGTACACGAATCCGGAATACATGTCCACATTTGCGCACATATCCTTCTTCGTGCCCTTCTCGCGCAGGATCACCTCGGGAGCCAGGCGCTCAACGGCCTTCAGTAGGTTAAGCTCGGCTTCGAATTCGGTACCGACAGCCAGCTTCTCGGCGAACTGCTTGCAAATGACCGCGCGCGGATCGGACAGCGTGTAGACCGCATGTCCCATGCCGTAAACCAGGCCGGTATGGTCATATGCCTGCTTATTCACGATCTTTGCCAAGTAATCGGCAATCTCGTCGTCGTTGTCCCAGTTCTTGACGTTCTCCTTGATCTCCTTCTGCATCGCCAGCACCTGATGGTTTGCACCGCCGTGCTTGCGACCCTTCAGCGAGCTTACGGCCGCCGCATACACTGAATACGGGTCGGTGTCGGCAGAAGTCAGCACATGAGTCGTGAACGAGGAATTATTGCCGCCGCCATGCTCGGCATGCAAGCACAACATAATATCGAGCATACGCGCCTCTTCAGGCGTGAATTGGCGATCGGGACGCAACATCGAAAGGATGGTCTCCGCCGTGGACTGCCCAGGAATGAATCGATGCATGATCATCGATTCATTGTTGTAGCGCGAGCGAATGGCGTAGTACGTCAGCACCGTGATGCGCGGAAGGCGAGAGATCATCGAGATTGCGGTGTTAATCTCATGCTCGATCGAGCGGTCTTCGGCGTCGGCATCGTAGGCATACAGCAGCAGGATGGTGCGCGCAATCACGTTCATGATATCGGGCGGGGTATCGCGCATGATCATCGATGCAGTGAATCCGTCCGGAAGCTCTCGTTGCGCGTCGATAGCGGCGATATAGCCGTCGAGCTGCTTCTGCGTCGGAAGCTCGCCCATGAGCAGCAGGTACGAAACCTCCTCGTAGTTGAAGCGTTTGTCCGCGGCATCGACGCCGAGCAGGTCATACAGGTCGTAGCCGCGCAGGCGCAGCTCGCCCCTGTCCGCTTTCTTTTCGCCATCCGACATAACATAGCCGTGAACGTTCGATATACCGGTCAATCCCGCCAGCACACCCGTGCCATCAGCGTTACGCAGACCGCGCTTCACGTCATACTGCTTGTACTTGGACGCATCGATAGCGTTCACTTTCCTGAAGTTCTCATACAGATCGATCTTCTCGGAGTCCATAACGCTTCCTTTCTAAACGTTTGCCAACGGTCAATCCCTGTTCGAAAACAAACGATGCCCGCGCAAGGCGGGCATCGGTCGGTTGTCATGCAGGCAGCATGCTATTTCGTGGCGCCAATCCGGCAGATGGTCGTGCCGCAATCGGGACACTTGCCCTTCGTGATCGGCTTGCCATTCTTCGTGAGGCCCTCGACCGGGTCCTTCATGATCTTCTTGGCCTTGCACTTCACGCAGTATGCCTCAATTGCCATGGTTCAAACCTCTTTCGTTGCTAATAGGAAGCGCATGGTTCTCGTACTCGACAACCATGCGCCCTTCGTTCAGTAGCGTCTTGTCATTATAGGCTAATTCCCACGTCAGACGGTTACATGCCTATTTCGGCCGCTAGATATTCTTTAACAACTCCATAAGGAATCGGAGGTTGCTCTCCAGCTTTCCGTCCTCAATGTTTTCGGCAACATCGTCTTGCTGGCCCAAATAGGCGGGCTTGCCGTCCTTCATTCCGACGAGGTGCATCGCCTGCAGCCCGTGCTTCGTCGCATACGAGGCCGCACTCTCCTCCCACAGAATGGATGCATTGCCCAGCTTCACGCCGCTCGCTTGCGACGCCTTGCGAATATAGCGCTTCATACGAGAAGAGGTGCGCGAGGGCTTGAGCGTGCCCTCGTGCTCGATGATGCTCAGCTCGCCGGCACCCAAGGCGTCAACCTCGACGATGAACGCGCCGCGCAGCTCGCTCGCATGAGCTTCGACGAAGGCTTTCATGCCCGCGTTCTGCACCAAGTCGGAACCCAGAGCAACAAACCAAACTTCGGTCTTGATGTCCGGGTTGCGGAACTGGTAGATTTGATTCAGCTCGTCATCAACCTCTTGAGCCACAGTTGCGGCAGCCGCTTCGGCCGCCTCTTCCGAAATTGCCTCGGAATCGAGGTTGCTCTGCTCCATGCGGCGCGTGGAGAAGGCGCCACCATACCACTGACGGCTAGGCTGGGCGTTAACGCCATCTTGCGACGCAGCTTGCCCCATGCCAGCCGAATTAGCCTGCGCGTCGCCCCGAGAGGCCGTAAGCGTTGCCGCATCGATAGACGAGGCGTCGTAAGGCGCAAACGCCTGCGTGGCACCGTCTGATGTCTCAGGCTGGCCATACGCCGCATCGTCGGCACGGTAATCGTCCTCGGAGGGGTAATCGGAGTCGGCGTACCCGTCCTCGACGTAGTTCTCGTTCTGGAAGCTCTCCCAGCCGCCACGCGCCTTACCGACGGCGCGAGCCTCGAACTGGTCGTCGACGTCAAGCCACTCTTGCGGCGTTTCCTCTTCGAGATCGTCGGTATGGCGGAACCTGTCGAGGAAACGGCGGAAACGAGACTTGGGCATTTCCACATAACCCGGCCCGGCGAATGCGCCGGACTCCGTGAAGTTCTCGTCGTAATCGGAGTCGTCCGCGTCGTCTACGTATAAATCGTCGGGATCGACCTCGGGAGACATCTCCTTCACCAAATCCTCCGTCACGGGAGCAAACGCACCCGTGGCACCCGGCGTGCCGGCAAATGCTATGGGGCCGGAAACCGACGGATTCTCAACGCTGTCAGCAGCCTTAATCGCGCCGGAAAGGGAGGGCAGGGAGGCAAGCAGATTCGCTTTGGCGCTCTGTGCGCCCGCTTTATCGTCCCCATCGGCCGATTCCGACTCAATATCGGACGACCCGATAGTGGGAAGCATGTTCAGAAGGCTCTTTGCGGCGGTTTTGCCGGCAGATTCCACGTCCGCCAGCGGCGCGCGCTGCTTGGAAAGACCAGCAACGGGAGCCGGCTTGGCAGCGGCTACGCCGATTTCGGGAAGCGTAACCGGGCTCAAGGATGCAGCGGCGGGCATCGGAGGAATCGTCGTGGCCGACACCTCCTGAGCAGCGCGGTCCGCCTGCACCGCAGGAGCGAGTGCGAACGGGTCGGCCTGAGGCGTCGCGGACTCAAGAAGCTGCTGGGGCAACGCCTCCAGATTCGCCGTCTCAACAACCCCGTTCGACGCGATTCCCGCCTCGGTGACATCCACCCGATTAGACGAACGCTGGGTATCGGTCTGCTTCGCAAGGGCCTCTTCCTGGACCTTGCGGGGATTCAAGAACGAGGGCATGGGAACATCGCCCATCGGGGGAACCTCGCCCAAGTCGAGCTTCGCAACATCAATCGGCGAGGCGGCAACGGTGGCGAAGGGGTCCGCGAACTGCTCGGGGATGTTCCCAACTGCCGGAGAAACCCGAGTCTGCGCGGAAGCAGCAGCGGGCTCGGTAGCAGTGGTCGCGACGGCTTCGGGTGCATCACTCTGTACGGGCTCCACCTCGTTTTCGGCCGACTGATCGACAGCTTGCGCCTGAATGGCTTGCATAGGATCGATAATCGCCTGGGCCCCAGAACCCCAACCGGTTTTGGGGTTGGTTTCCTCTTCCGAGAAGGTCTGCGCAGTCTCGCCTTGCGGGGCGGGGTTGCCCTCGCCAGTCACAGTCTCAGGGATATCCTGCTGATGAGGCTTGATCGTTGCCCACTGCGGCGCCTTCACCTCATGAATGACCTCGCGCCCGGCCTCAACGGTCTGCTCGAGCTCGTTTTCGACGATGCTGTTCGCCTGCGCGAAATGCCCCGCGCTTTCCTCAACGGCGGCATCGAGCGCCGAAGCATAGCGGGAGCGCTGCACCGGCTTCTCCTCGGCGGCGTTCTTTTTGGCCTTCGCCTGCGCTTTCACAAACCACGCGGGCACGCTTCGAGAAGGAGCCGGGGTTTCAACGTTTTCGACCACGGGCTCGTAAGAGGGCTCGGGCTGAGAGTCGGCCACGAAATCGGTGGACTCGGCGGCAGCAACCGGGATTTCCTGCTCCCCGGCGTATTCCACCTCGGAATACGCCACTTCCTCACCGGCATACTGAGCGTCGGCACGCATCTGCTCAATCGCCATTTGCTCAACTTCGCGAGAGCGCATCTGCTGTTCCTGGGCTGCGCGGTTTTGCGCCTCCAGCTTTTCAAGATTACGCTCAACATCCTCGGCGCTCATGCCGCTGACCGGCTTGCCAGATAGAGCAGCGATAGCGGCTTTGGCGGTAGCCAAGTCGCCCGAAGAATCGCGCGAGACATCCGATCCGCCCGAATATACGAATTCAGCGCCCTCGGGAATCAAATCATTTTCCCATGCGGCCGCTTCCCCGTGCATAATCGCGTCTTCACGCTCGGCAAGCTCGGCCTCGCTCACGCGTCCCGCGCCCACGCGACGCGCAAGCTCGAGCACGGCGGCGACGCCGGATGCGTTGTTGTTGGCGCCTTCGTTGTACGGGGCGACCTTGTGCAACGCACCAATGACGCAAGGCACCGCCGCCAGAATCAGAGCAACCACCGTCAGTATGCTGAAGAGAACCGGGAGAAAACCATCGGCGTTGCGCAGGGCGACGCAACGAATAAGCAACAGGACCGGAAGAGCTACCGTAGCGGCGATAGAAGCCTTGATGACCAGCGGGAGCATCTGAGGCAGCGGTCCTTGCAGCTCCTGACGAACCTTGCCGCTGTCGTAGCGAGCGACGATGATCACCTTTCGGCGCCGCGAAGCAGAGCCTTCCCCCGACGCACCGGGGTCGTACTTCGCCACCACATTCTGACTTACGCCCCTGCCCAGAAGCTTCGACAAAATGGGCTTGTCCAACTCTTCGCAAATAAGCAAAGCGGCGGCAGCCAAGGAAACAAGCACGCCGACGATTCCCAACACCGGAACAATTAAAGACAGGAGGGCGAACACCGCCGCCGCGCCGCCGCAGATCATGCGAGGCAGATCCGGGTCTCCCACCCCGTTGAAGTCCTCGATTGATGCAGGAAGACCTGCATCTTTTTGAAACTGCTCGGTTATATAGAGCGCCGCTTGCTGCTCCTCCTCGGTGCCCGCCGGGCGGGGTCCGACTTCCTGCGACAAGTACGCAATATGTTCTTTCATATCCGGCATATGCTTGCCTTTCACTCCTTTGCCCTATAAAGGCGTATTTGGAATTGAAGTATACGCTATTTGTTCTCGGCGCCCAAAAACTCCCGTATAGCGGCATC
>CAVBAM010000009.1:0-15972 GCA_963593315.1 Candidatus Methanomethylophilaceae archaeon
CAATTGAACCCGGCGCCCTTTTTCGCAGGTAGCGGCTCAAGCGCGGCGCGAGCCGAATCGCGCCGCGCGCAGCTATCTTTCCAGAAGCTTCTCAGCCCAGGCGAGCTTCACGCAGCACACGAACACGTCGAGCGCCGCCTCAAGCTCGTCGAGAGGCGGCAGGCTCGGGGCAATGCGGATGTTGCTGTCGTGGGGGTCGCGCCCGTAGGGCCAGGTCGCGCCCGCGCCGGTCATGGTGACCCCGGCAGCTTTCGCCAGCGCTACGATGCGCTTGGCGCAGCCGTTTGGCGCGTCGAAGGACACGAAGTAGCCGCCGGCCGGCCGGCTCCAGGTGCAGCCGCCCACTTCGGCAAGGCCTTCGGAAAGTTTCTTCTCAACCAATTCGAACTTCGGGCGCATGATGGCGGCATGGCGGCTCATATGCTCGGCAAGCCCCGCGCCGTCGCGCAGGAAGCGCACGTGACGCAGCTGGTTGAGCTTGTCGTAGCCGATGACTTGGGGCTTCATGTGCGCCTTCACGTCGGCGACGTTGGCGTCGCTTGCAGCAAAGGCGGAAATGCCTGCACCCGGGAACGTCACCTTCGAGGTGGAGGCGAACTTGAAGCAGCGGTCGGGATTGCCGGCCGCCTCGCAGGCGCTGCGGATGTCGAGCAGCTGGTCTTGCTTTTCGGCTTCGTCGAAAAGATGGTGGATGCAATAGGCGTTGTCCCAGAAAATGCGGAAGTCGTCGGCCGCACACGGCATGGCCGCCAAACGCTTGACCACCTCGTCGGAATAGGTGACGCCGCCGGGGTTGCTGTACTTCGGAACGCACCAAATGCCCTTGATGGCCGCATCGTCGGCAACAAGGCGCTCCACCTCGTCCATGTCGGGGCCGTCCGCGCCCATGGTCACGGGAATCATTTCGATGCCGAAAGCCTCAGTCACGCCGAAGTGGCGGTCGTAGCCGGGGGAGGGGCAAAGCCATTTCACGGCCGGCGCGCTCGACCACGGCGCATGCCCGCAGGTGCCGAACGTCCAGCAGCGCATCAGGGTGTCGTACATGATGTTTAGGCTGGAGCTTCCGAAGACCACGACGTTTGCGGGCTCGTCGTCAAGCATTGCGGCCATGAGGCGCTTTGCCTCGGGGATGCCGTCGAGCACGCCGTAGTTGCGGCAGTCGGTGCCGTCTTCGGCCAGGCAGTCGGCGGCGTTGTTCAGGTTCGTGAGCATCGGCATGCTCAAATCCAGCTGGGCCGCGGAGGGCTTGCCGCGCGCCATATTCAGCGCCAACCCCTTTCCGGCAAAAGCATCGTGCTGTGCCTTAATCGCCTTCATTTCAGCTTCAAGCTGGGGTTTCGATAGGTCCGCGTATGCTGGCATGTGGACATCCTCCTCGCCGATCCGCTTGCGTTAACATGTCGGGAAATCCATACCCGACTCCAGCGAAGTAAAGTATAATCCCCCTCATCACTGCAAGCTTTCGAGTCGCCCCACCTGCGTTCGTTCTCCGCATTTCCCCCTATGCGAGGCGCTTTCGCCACCAAAACGCGCGCATGGCCGAGCAGGCGCTTCAAAGGAGTACATACAATGGTAACCAACGACCTTCTCGTCATTTTCGCGATGGCGATCTACTTCGTCGTCGTGCTCGCCGTGGGCTTTTCGTACGCGAAACGCTCGAATTCATCCACCGACGAATACTTCATCGGCGGGCGCAAGGTGGGTCCGTGGTTCACGGCGCTTTCGGCCGAGGCCTCGGACATGTCGGGCTACCTGCTGATGGGCATTCCGGGACTCGCCTATTTCTACGGTGCGTCCGAGGCCATGTGGACCTGCATCGGCCTTGCCATCGGCACCTACCTTAATTGGTTGTTCGTGGCCAAGCGCCTGCGCAAATACTCCGAGGTCACCGACTCCATCACGCTCCCGGCGTTTTTCTCCGACCGCTTCCACGACACGAAGAACGTCCTGTCGACGGTCGCGGCGCTCATCATCCTCCTGTTCTTCTGCGTCTACACCGGCAGCTGCTTCGTCACCTGCGGAAAGCTCTTCCATACGCTGTTCGGCGTCGACTACGTGGTCATGATGATCTTCGGTGCCGTAGTGGTGTTCGCCTACACGCTCGTCGGCGGATATCTTTCGGTGGTGGCGACCGACTTCATCCAGGGCTGCCTCATGTTCTTCGCGCTCGCCGTCGTCATGATCGGATCTGTCACCTCGGTGGGCGGCGTCGACGTCACGGTGCAGTTCTTGCAGAACATCCCCGGCTTCTTGAACGGCACCGCGCTGACCACGCCCGTTCTCGACGCTCAAACCGGTCTGCAGTTGGCGGACGGCGACACGCCGCTGTTCGGCGAGGCCACTGACTTCGGCATCCTTTCCATCGTCTCCACGCTCGCATGGGGCTTGGGCTACTTCGGCATGCCGCAGGTGCTCGTGCGCTTTTTGGGTATCCGCTCGGCCGAGGAGGTGCGTCAGTCGCGCATCATCGCGGTGGTATGGGTGGTCATCTCCATGGTGTGCGCCCTGAGCATCGGCTTCGTGGGCCGCGCCATGCTGCCCACCTACTTCGGCACCAACGCGGCCGCCGAGAACATCTTCATCGTCATCGCTCAGATGATCCTGCCCGCGTTCATGTGCGGCGTGGTGGTCTCGGGCATTCTGGCGGCTTCCATGTCCTCGGCTTCCTCGTACCTGCTCATCACCGGTTCATCGGTTGCGGAAAACATCTATCGCGGCGTGTTCAAGCGCAACGCCACCGACCGCGAGGTTATGATCGTCTCCCGCATCACGCTCGCGGTGGTGCTCGTCATCGGCATCCTCATCGCCATCGACGAGAACTCGGTCATCTTCCGCGTCGTCTCGTATGCCTGGGCGGGTCTCGGCGCCTCGTTCGGCCCGCTTATGCTGTGCAGCCTATACTGGCGCCGCTCGAACAAGCAGGGCGCGCTTGCGGGCATGGTCGGCGGTGCGCTCACCGTAGTGGTATGGCACAACTTCATCAAGCCCCTCGGCGGCGTGTTCGGCATCTACGAGCTCCTGCCGGCCTTCATCGTCAGCCTGCTGTGCATCTTCATTGTGTCGAAGCTCACGGACGAGCCGAGCGAGGAAATCTACCACGAGTTCGACCACTATATGGAAGCGGACATGGCGGGTATCTCCCCGAAGACGGGCGACGGGAGTGCGGCTTAGCCCCTTCTTCGCGTCTGTTTGGCGCCCTCGCGTCCCTGGCGGGCCCCATCTCGAGGCGCTAAGCTTCGGCAAACTCGGGCCTGCGCATCCGTCTTCATATGTCATTAACGTTCGAACTGGGGTTATGAACGTCCCGTCACAAGCATTTAGCGCCATCGACCCCGGCATGCTATCATTGAACAAGCTATTGCCCATACGTACAACGTGCTCAATCTAGGAGGTTCTTGGATGAGCGAGCATACAATCGAACTTAGCAGGCGAGCGTTTATCGGCGGTGCCGCGGCCATCGGGGCCACGTCGCTCGTCGTTCCCCAATTCGCATTCGCGGAAACCGCGGCGGAGAAGCAGGCGGAAGCCGACTCCGTGCGCAACCAGCTCGTCGGCTTGCAGGCCGACCTCGAGGCCGCAGGCGAGAACTACTACGCCGCGCTCGACGAACAGGAAAACGCCCAGCGCGCAATGGAGCAGGAGCAGGCGAAGATCGACGACGCTTCCAGCCAGATCAGCGACCTGCAGGGACGCTTGAGCACGCGTGCACGCAGCATGTACCGCTCGGGTTCGTCCACCTTCATCGACTTTCTGCTTGGTGCCACGTCGTTCTCCGAGTTCACGCAGAACTGGACGCTGCTGAATCAAATGAACGCCAACGACGCCGACCTGGTGGGGGAGACCAAGACCGCCCGCGAGCAGCTGCAAGCTGCCAAGGACGAATACGCCCGCCAGGAGAAAATCGCCGCCGACAAGGCCGCCGAAGCCAAGCAGATTCACGAAGAGGTGCAGGTGAAGGTCGCCAACGCCACCGAGTTGGTGAACTCGCTCGACGCCGAGGCGCAGGAACTTCTGCAACAGGAGCAGGCGGCGGCTGCAGCAGCGGCGGCTGCGAAGGCCCAGGCCGAAGCGGAAGCCGCGGCAGCGGCCGAGGCGGCGGCCAATGCCAACAACGCTTCCTCGAATGCCTCCAGTTCCAACTCCAACTCCAGCTCCAGCTACGATTCCGGTAGCAGCAGCTACGATTCCGGTTCCAGCTCATCGGGCGGCTCCAGCGGTTCGACCGTCGTTTATCCCAGCGGCGGCTCAGCGGGTGACAACAGCGCCGCGTTCTCCTACGCCATGACGCGTATCGGCTGCCCCTACGTGTGGGGCGCGGAAGGCCCCGACTCCTTCGACTGCTCCGGTTTGGTTACGTGGGCTTATCGCCAGATCGGCATTTCCCTGCCGCACCAGAGCGAGTCTCAGATGGCATGTGCGACCAACGTCGTGTCGGTCAGCGAGGCGCGCCCCGGCGACGTCCTGTGGCGTTATGGTCATGTCGGCATTGCCGGCAGCTATGGCGGCTCCTACTATGTCCATGCACCAACCTTCGGCGCATACGTCCGCGACACCGACAGCCTGTCGTGGTCGGGCTTCACGGCTGCTTTGCAGTTCTAGATCAACATACGGCTTCATTTTCAGGGGGGAGGGCTTCGGCTCTCCCTTTTTTATTTGTGAGATGATGTTTTGCCTGGTGACAGGGCATTAGGAGCAAGGATTTATACGTCTTTAAGTGTTGGATCTAAACCAGCTTGTGGAGAAATTGAAAATAGGTGTTGCCCTCACGGGGATGTTCCCGTAATATACATCCTCGCTTGCGGGGCGCTCAAGCGCACCAGCAAGTGGGTCATCGGTTGGAAGCCAATCAGGCGACCAGCACATGTCTCCAGGTCACGGCCTTGAAATTGCGAAGGAACCGTGTAGATACACCCGGGGGCGTGGAAAGGGTTTGACACCGTTCAAAGCCTAGCGTATGATTCCACTGCTCGCGCGTTCGGGTTCTTCCGATCCGCAAGCAGGCAGCTTGATAAATGCACATGAATTAAGCAGCGAAACATGGGCGTGTGCCCGAGTGGTTAAAGGGGACGGGCTGTAAACCCGTTGACTCTGTCTACCTAGGTTCGAATCCTAGCGCGCCCACCATTTTTCGCCTGTGTAGCTCAGATGGTAGAGCACTTCCTTGGTAAGGAAGAGGTCGTCGGTTCAAGTCCGATCGCAGGCTCCAGCTTTTATGGCGGTGTAGCTCAGTTGGTCAGAGCACACGGTTCATACCCGTGGCGTCACTGGTTCAAATCCAGTCACCGCTACCATAAACACTTTAGCGTCCGCATTGCGGGCGCTTTATTTTAGTATCGTTTCGCGAAAGCGATCCTTATAAGGAGGATGAAACATGGCTAAGGAGAAGTTCGAGCGTACCAAGCCGCATGTTAACATCGGTACGATCGGCCACGTTGACCACGGCAAGACCACGCTGACGGCCGCCATCTCCAAGACGCTGTCCAGCAACGACGGCTCTCATGGCACCGCAAACGCTGACTTCACCGCCTTCGAGGACATCGACAAGGCTCCCGAAGAGCGCGAGCGCGGCATTACGATTTCCATTGCTCACATCGAGTATCAGACCGACAAGCGTCACTATGCTCACGTTGACTGCCCCGGTCACGCTGACTACGTCAAGAACATGATCACGGGTGCTGCCCAGATGGACGGCGCCATCCTGGTTATCGCTGCTACCGACGGCCCCATGGCCCAGACCCGCGAGCACATCCTGCTCGCCCGTCAGGTCGGCGTTCCCTACATCGTCGTGTTCCTGAACAAGTGCGACATGGTCGACGACGAGGAGCTCATCGAGCTCGTCGAGATGGAGACCCGCGAGCTGCTCAGCGAGTACGAGTTCCCCGGAGACGATCTGCCGATCATCAAGGGTTCTGCTCTGAAGGCTCTCGAAGGCGACGCTCAGTGGCAGGAAAAGATCTGGGAGCTCATGGATGCTGTCGATGACTACATCCCGACCCCGGAGCGCGACGTTGACAAGCCGTTCCTGATGGCTGTTGAGGACACCATGACCATTACTGGCCGTGGTACCGTTGCTACCGGTCGTGTCGAGCGTGGCGTTCTGCATGTGAACGACCCGCTGGAGATCGTCGGTATCAAGGAAACCCAGACGACCACCTGCACCGGCATCGAGATGTTCCGCAAGCTGCTCGACGAGGCTCAGGCCGGCGACAACATCGGCTGCCTGCTCCGCGGCATCAAGCGCGAGGACATCGAGCGTGGCCAGGTTCTCTGCAAGCCCGGCAGCGTGACCCCGCACTCTGACTTCGAGGGTCAGGTCTACATCCTGACGAAGGACGAGGGTGGCCGCCACACGCCGTTCTTCGATGGCTATCGTCCGCAGTTCTACTTCCGCACCACCGACATCACCGGTGTTGCACACCTGCCCGAGGGCACTGAGATGGTTATGCCTGGTGACAACATCACCATCACCGCTCAGCTGATCCACCCGGTCGCCATGGAGGAGGGCCTGCGCTTCGCTATCCGCGAGGGTGGCCGTACCGTTGGCTCTGGTCGAGTGACCAAGATCCTCAAGTAGTTTAAGCTGCATCATTTAGTGGGGCCCGTCGGTCTCGACGGGCCCCCTTTATGAGGTTTCATGTGTATGTGTTCAAGCTTGTTTGACGACGGCTTATAAGGAGAGTTCATGCGCACGATGGTTACCTTGGCGTGTACGGAGTGCAAGCGCCGTAATTACACGACCAAGAAGAACAAGCAGAACAACCCTGACCGTATCGAGCTGAAGAAGTATTGCAAGTGGTGCCAGAAGCACACGGTGCACAAGGAAACTCGATAGGTTTCAGAGGTTAGCACGGGCATAGGCCAGTAGCTCCAATTGGTAGAGCGGCGGTCTCCAAAACCGCATGTTGGGGGTTCGAGTCCCTCCTGGCCTGCCAGCTCGTATAGCGAGCAGCTTGTAATCAGGTTGCTAAGAGAGCAGCTTGGTACCAGGCTGCTTGTTTGGCGTTTAGAGGAAATCGATTCCTGAAGGATTTAGATGGCTAAGAAATCAAAGACTCAGCGTGCGAAGGCATCTGCTGCTCGTCAGGCTCGTAAAGAGGCGCGCGAGGCAGAGGCTCTGACTGCAGAACAGAACGATGGAGTAGTTGAAACGGCCGCTGAGGCTCCGAAGAAGAAATTGTTCGGTAAGGCATCAACCGCTGAAGGATCGTCCAAAGACGGCAAGCAGGCTAAGGCCGCTGAAAAGAAGGCCGAGAAGAAGCCGGCAAAGAAGAAGAACCGTTTCCAATTCCTTAAGGATGTTCGTTCCGAGATGAAGCGCGTCACGTGGCCGTCTCGTGAGGATGTTCTGCGTTGGAGCGGTGTCGTTGTGGTTGCGTTGCTGTTCTTCGGCGCATACGTTGCCGTGCTCGACAACGCGATCATCACGCCCATTCTTCTGTTCATTTCCGGATTGGGGGCGTAAGGAATGTCGAAGAAGTGGTATGTCCTTCACACCTATGCCGGCTATGAGAATAAGGTGAAAACTAATCTCGAGACCCGCATCGAAACCATGGGCCTTGAGAACAATGTGTTCTCCATCCAGATTCCTACCGAGACCGTTACCGAACTTAAAGAGGGCGGTAAGCGTGTCGAAAGCGAGAAGAAGGTCTTCCCGGGCTATGTTCTCGTTCGTATGGATCTTGACGATCGCAGCTGGGCTGCTGTCCGCAACACGCCCGGCGTTACAGGCTTTGTTGGCGCGGACGGCAATCCTGCTCCGCTTACGCGCGATGAGTACAACAAGATCATGAAGCGCACGAGCCATGAAGCTCCGAAGAAGACTTCCACGAATCTTGA
Source organism: Candidatus Methanomethylophilaceae archaeon (assembly GCA_963593315.1). Lineage (GTDB taxonomy): Bacteria > Actinomycetota > Coriobacteriia > Coriobacteriales > Eggerthellaceae > Senegalimassilia. The sequence continues at coordinate 7,837 of CAVBAM010000009.1, forward strand.
AGTGGGCCAGTCCGTTAAGGTTATTTCCGGCCCGCTTGCTGAATTCGATGGCGTTGTTTCCGAGATTTCCCCTGAGGCGGGCAAGGTCAAGGTTATGGTCTCCATCTTCGGTCGCGAAACCCCCGTGGAGCTCTCCTTCGACCAGGTCTCCCGCATCTAGTTGGTATCGAAAGGTTTTCGTTTCGGCGTGCCCGCGTGGACCGGGGCTTCTCATTCCGAACAAAAGCTTTTGGATATAGCTTTGTAAGCATTTTGAAAGGTATTAAGAATGGCTGAGAAGAAAGTTACGGGCTTTGTAAAGCTGCAGATTCCTGCTGGCGCTGCGAACCCGGCCCCGCCCGTTGGCCCGGCTCTGGGTGCTCAGGGCGTCAACATCATGCAGTTCTGCCAGGCGTTCAACGCCCAGACGGCAGAGCAGAAGGGCACCATCATCCCGGTTGAAATCACCGTGTATGAGGACAAGTCCTTCGACTTTGTTTGCAAGACCCCTCCGGCGGCTGTACTCATCAAGGAGAAGCTGGGCCTGAAGTCCGCTTCCGGTATCCCGCAGCTGAAGTTCGTCGGCACGCTTACGCAGGATCAGTTGCGTGAGATCGCCGAGATCAAGATGCCCGACCTGAACGCGAACGACATCGAGGCCGCTATGCGCATCGTTGCCGGTACTGCTCGTTCCATGGGCGTCCGTGTTGAGGGCATCGAGATGAAGAAGACCTACGTGCCTTCCAAGAAGCTCGCCGCCATCCTGAAGGGCGAGGCGTAAGCCTTAAAACCTTTTAGGTAATTGTTCGTTTTTGAAAGTGGAAGAACCTGGCGTTAGAAGCAGCTTGGGTTCGCTACGAACCACGAAAGGATTTGCATTATGGCAAAGAAGTCCAAGGCCTATCGCGCCGCCGTTGAGAAGATCGGCGAGGGCGTTTACGCCCCGATGGAGGCTTTCAAGCTCGTGAGCGAGATTGCCACCACTAAGTTTGACCAGACCGTTGAGGCTCACTTCCGTCTGGGCATCGACACCCGTCAGGCTGATCAGCAGCTGCGTGGCACCGTGTCCCTGCCGAACGGTTCCGGCAAGACCGTGCGCGTTGCCGTGTTCGCCGAGGGTGCCGCCGCCGACGCCGCTCGCGAGGCTGGCGCCGACATCGTCGGTACCGACGAGCTGACCGCTCAGATCCAGGCCGGCGAGTTCAACTTCGACGCTGCCGTCGCCACTCCCGATCAGATGGGCAAGGTTGGTCGCCTTGGTAAGATCCTCGGCCCCCGCGGCCTTATGCCGAACCCGAAGCTCGGCACCGTTACCCCGAACGTCGCCCAGGCTATCAAGGAGCTCAAGGGCGGCCGTGTGGAGTACCGCGCCGACCGTTACGGCATCTGCCACGTCATCATCGGCAAGGCTTCCTTCAGCGCCGAGCAGCTCGCTGAGAACTACGGCACCGTTTACGACGAGATCCTGCGCATGAAGCCGGCTGCTGCCAAGGGCAAGTACGTGAAGTCCATCAGCGTTTCCGGCACCATGACCCCGGGCGTTTCGGTGGATTCCTCCGTCACCAAGAACTACACCGCTGCTGAATAAGCATCTCAGCCATTCATCAGTGATAAGGGCGACCCAATTGGGTCGCCCTTTTTTGGTGCTGCATGTCATATTGATATTCTCGTTAACGAAGAGATTATCTGCTTGCTGGAATGCAAACGAAGATTCTGTCTCCTTCGATTACCTTGTAGCGATAGCACGCAAAAGAAAAGCCCGGGTAACCCGGGCTTGTTGGTTTTCCAAAGCTGCGCTCTTTCCTGACAGCTAGGCGGTTGCGAGGGCTGCCTTGCTGGTATGCGCGCTTGCTTGGGCGATGATGCTTCCGTAAACGGCTCTGCTTACTTCAATGTCGTAACCGTCCACGGTTGCAACGTTATCGCCGGAAACGCCGTCTACGCTGCCTAGAGTAACCGTGTAGTCGATGAATTCCTTAACCTGTTCCCAGGTCGGGAGTAGCTGTTTACCGGTCAGTTCCTCCAGGCAGCCGGCAAGGCCGTAAGCGCCCCAATTGGACACGGATGCCAGCACCAGTTTGTCAACCGGAACGACGCAAGGGTCGATCTCGAGGGTTGCGTCGATAGCGTCCAGAAGCGCCCCCATACCGATCTCATTGCCGCCGTCTCCGATTCCGACCGTGGGGATTCGCCCCTGGGCCATAATGAATAAATCGTCGACGCTGCTGGTCAGGTCGCCGACCGAACGCCCGCGCATGTTCAGATAGTCCCCCTCGGCGTTGCGGCCGCAGCGCTCAATGGAAATGAGCCCAACGGGGTTAAAGGATTCAATGAGGTCGCGATAGCGCTGTTCGTCGTAGGTTTTCTGCACGCTCAGCACGGCTATGTCGAAATCGGCGAAGTAGGCTCGCGCAAACGGTTCGGCAACGATGACGGGGGAGAATCCGAGCAGCTGCAGGGCCCTTGCCACCACCATGGTGCCGGCCGGTCCGTCCGTCTCGGGGTAGCCGTTGACGAAAAAGCCGGTGGTCAGGAAAACCGTCCCGCGCTCCCACGACAGGATCTCACGAGCTGCTTCATGGCAGAAGTCTACCGGCATGAAGTTTGCCAGCTTGGTCATTCCGCGATGGGAATGTTGCAGGATGGCGTCTTCGATGCAGGTGATGGTGGTGCGCTGCGGGTCGGGCTGCGCGGGGTTTTTCGTGAAAGCGCGGAATTCCATGATGTCGTTTACTCCGTTGCGTTCTTGAACTCGGCGATAACGGTGGAGCGAAGCTGCTCGAGCAGCTCGGGGGCTTTACCGCCGACGGGCTTGCCGTCGATTTCGTTCGCATGCAGGCAAAGGTTGGAAGAGCTGGTAACCAGCACCTCGTCGGCCGCGAACAGCTCGTCGAGGGTGAAAGCTTCCTCGCGTACGGGGATGCCCAGCTCGTTGGCGGCCTTGATGAGGTGCTTGCGGGCGATGCCGGGAAGGATGAGCTCGTCGGTGGGGGCGGTTCGCAGCACGCCGTCCTGGATGATGTGGCAGTTGGAATGCGCGCATTCGGTCACGCGCCCGCCGGGGCGGTAGAACACCGACTCCTGGCAGCCGGCCTTCTTGGCGCGCTCGGTGGCCAGGCAGGACGGGATGAGGTTCAGCGTCTTGATGTTGCAGTAGTAGAAGCGCTTGTCCTCGGTGGTGATCAGCTTGATGGGTTCCAGCCCGTCGGAAATTTTCGCGGGCTTGAGCATCACCCAGAGGTTGCCCGGACCGGACGTGAAGGCGTGATCGCGGATCCCGGTGCCGCGAGTAACCTGGTAGTACACGAACAAATCGCCGGTGTCGACTTCATGTACCAGCTTGTTAAGCAGGTCTTTCAGCTCCTGCTTGGTGCAGGGCATCTCGATTTCCAGCATGCGCGCGCTGTTGAAGAAGCGGTCGACGTGCTCGTCGAGGGCGAAGATGTGGTAGTTGCGCGCCGGGCCCGCATCGTAGACGCCGTCGCCGAACCAGCACACGCGGTCGTTCATCGGAATGGTCATTTCTTCCAGCGGACCGAATTTGCCGTTGTAGTAACCGAGGTTTTCCATGTACGGAAGCTCCTTCTAATTTGAAGAGCGGTCTGCGCTCGACCGTTCGCGCTGTAATACGGATGTGACTTTAGCACGCATTTGTTTCGAAGTGCTTACCCTTTGATTGCTCTTGCATGAATGGACGTTATTGCCTGCTGAAGGGTAGCAATTTGGAAACCCGCACGATACGCGTTGAGCGCGCGGGCGTATACTGGCAGATACTTTGAATGAGAAGGGGTCCGTTATGAGCGTGAGGTTGAAGTCCGCCGGCGAAATAGAGGCGATGAAGGAGGCCGGACGGCTTTCCGCCGAGGTCCTGCGACTGGTGGGGGCTTTAGTGCGCCCCGGCGTGACCACGCTTGAGCTGGACGAATTCGTGGAAACCTACATTCGTGAGCATGGCGGCATTCCAGCGTTCAAGGGATACGGCGGCTTCCCCGGATCTATCTGCGCTTCGGTGAACGAACAAATCGTCCATGGCATCCCTTCGAAAGACGTCGTGCTGCGCGACGGGGACATCATTTCCATCGACACGGGCGCTACGGTCGACGGTTGGGTGGGGGACAACGCCTGGACCTTCCCGGTGGGCAAGATTTCCGAAGAGAAGAAACGCCTGTTGAAGGTGACCGAGGAATGCATGTGGGCAGGCCTTGAAAGCGCGCGCGTGGGCAATCGCTTGGGCGATATCGGACATGCGGTGCAGTCCATTGCCGAGGCGGCGGGGTATGGCGTGGTGCGCGAGTACGTGGGCCATGGCGTGGGGCACGACATGCACGAGGAGCCGCTGGTTCCCAATTACGGGCACAAGCATTTCGGTCAGAAGCTTGTGCCGGGCATGGTGCTCGCCATCGAGCCGATGATCAACCTGGGCACACGCAAGGTGCGCCAAGGCGGTGACGGGTGGCTGGTATGCACGCGCGACGGCAAGCCGAGCGCGCATTTCGAGAAGATGGTCGCCATAACCGACGAAGGCCCGGTCATCATCACGACCGAACCCGACCATAAGCGGCCAGTGTAAGCGAGCGCCGCGGGGCAGCGCGGCTGGAGAGCGCTTGCCCCTTGCGGAGCGGGGGCGCTCTCTTCGCTGTGTTGGCATCCTCGATGTAGCTTGACGAAAAAAGGGACGACTTAGAGCCATCCCTTGCCGTTAGCTTGCTTTTCTACGCTACCTGCGTCTTCGGGGCGTACTGCTTCGACGTTTCGCCGAAGAACACCTCGTACCAGCACAAAAAGCAGTACACGTTCCAAATGCGCATCATCTTCAGCTTGCTGCGACCCTCCTGCGTGGCGAAGTCGGCGCTGCGATGGTCGTCGAGCATCTTCATCAGGTAATCGACGTTGAAGAACTCGTGCGCGGCCTCGCTCGTGAAGGCCTCCTTGATGCGCTCGTAGTACAGGTCGGTCTGCAGCCACACCGTCAGCGGCGTGATGAAGGGCTGCTTGGGCATGTCGGCCACCTTCTGCGGAAAACCCAGGTGGGCAGCCGCGCGGCGCAGGGCATACTTCGAATGCTCGTCGGTCACACGGCAGTTCGTTGGAAGCTGCAGCGCTACGTCGAGCACCTTCTTATCCAAAAACGGCACACGCAGCTCGAGCGAGTGCGCCATCGACATGCGGTCGGCCTTCAGGCAGATGTCGTAGGGCATGTATGACACCATGTCCACATACTGGGTCTGCGTGATCACGTCGCCGCCGTTCGTCTGCTTCACGGCCTCGTCGAAGTGCGGGCGCGCATGCTCCCACGGCTTGCACGGGCCGGCGTAGCCCTTCAGCACGCTGGGCACCTCGTCCCACATGTAGTTCATGCAGGCGCGCTGATAGCTTTTCTCCGGGCCGCCCGATCCGCGCATGGCGAAGTGACGCCCATGGAACGGCGGCAGCTTCTCGGCCACGGCGCCGCCGGCGGCACGCAGCGCTCGCGGCACCTTGAAGTACTTCGAGAACTCGTACTGGTCGTGGTAGATCCAGTAGCCGCCGAACAGCTCGTCGGCGCCTTCGCCGGACTGCACCACCTTCACGTCCTTGGCGGCCAGCTGGCTGACGAAGAACAGCGGGATGGCCGACGGCGCGCCGAGCGGCTCGTCCATGTGGTATTGCTCGGTGGGAACGATATCGAGGAATTCCTTGGCCGTGACCTGCACGTCCTTGTTCTTCAAGCCCGCCCACTCGGCGAACGCGTGCGCGTCCTTCAGCTCGTCGAGCTTGATCTTGAAGCCAGCGTTTTCCGCCTTGTCGCGCTGCTCCTCGCTGCCGGTGATGTCGTAACCCACCGAATACGTCTGCACGCCTTCCTCGTGGTGCTGCCCCATGCAGAACGCCGCGAGCGAGCTGTCGATGCCGCCGGACAGGAAGCTGCCGATCTCGACGTCGGCGATTTCATGGGCGCGCACGGACTCGTCGAACGTGTCCTTGATGATGTCGGCCCACTCCTCAAGGCCCTTCGATTCGTCGATCTTGTAGGTGATCTTATAGAAGCACTCGCGGGTGAGCTTGCCGTCCTTAAACGTGATGTAGTGGCCGGGCAGAAGCTTGTGCACGCCCTTGAACATGGTCTGCGAGTCGTTAAGGTACTCGAAGCACAGATACTGCGGGAGCTGCTCGCGATTGAGCTCCTTCTTAAAGCGCGGGTGAGCCAAGAAGGACTTGATTTCGCTGCCGTAAATCAGACGGTTGCCGTCGTGCTGGTAATACATCGGCTTGATGCCGAAGATGTCGCGGGCACACACGAGCTGACGTTCCTTCTCGTCCCAAATGGCGATGGCGAACATGCCGCGCAGGCGCTCGAACACCTTGCAGCCCCACTCCTCGTAGCCGTGCACGATGGTCTCGGTGTCGCCATGCGTCTTAAACGTGTAGCCGGCGGCCTGAAGCTCCTCGCGCAGCTCCGGGAAATTGTAGATCTCGCCGTTGAAGGTGACCGTCACGGTGCCGTCGGCGTTCTGCATGGGCTGGCGGCTGCCTTCGAGGTCGATGATGGAAAGGCGGCGGAAGCCCATCGCGATGTCGTCGGTGACCACGTAGCCTTCGTCATCGGGACCTCGGTGGATGATGCGATCGGCCATGTCCTTGATGATGGCGCGGTTGGTCTGCTCGTCGAAATCGACGGCGGTGAATCCCACGAATCCGCACATGCGCGAAACTCCTTCTCTTAACGCCCATCGGGCTTTTTGCATCTGCCAATCATACGATAGCCCCCTTTCGGTATGGGTACTTTCCACGAAAGGTGCGCGGGCAGCGCACGAGGCGGGCGCGTGTGCGATAATTCCCCCTGCTAAACGAAACGACCGTTTAAAAGGAAGTGCATTCATGACCGAACCGGCACAGCGCACGCCGATCACCGATACCGCCGATGTGGCCCGCCTGCTGCAGCCCGTCGTCGTAGGCGGCGACATCCTCGCCTACAGCTACGTCCGCGAGCTTCACCGCGCCTTCGGCATCACGAACACCATCGTGCTCGCCACCCAGAACATCAAGATGCTCTCCGAAAGCCGCTTCACCGACTACCGCCTTGAGCCGAACATCCACGATCAGGAAGGCCTCTACGGCACTCTCGAGCGCATCGCCGCCGAGGTGAGCGCCGCAACGCCGGAAAAAACGCTGCTGGTACTCGGCTGCGACGACTGCCACGCGCGCATGCTCTCGCAGGGCAAGCAGCGCCTGACCGCCGCCGGCTACGTGGTTCCCTACATCGACTTCGATCTGCTTGACGACATCACGCAGAAACGCCGCTTCTACGAGATTTGCGAGGAGATCGGGATCCCCTATCCCAAAACCTGGTATTTCGACTGCGGAAGCGGCCCGGACGACCTGCCCTACGACGAGTTCACCTACCCGCTCATCGCCAAGCCCTCGAATTCCGCGCAGTTCCAAGACGCCGAGCCGACCATCGCCGGCTGGCGCAAGATCTACGAGATCGACTCCGCCGAGGAACTTGCCGAGGTGTGGCATTCCATCCGCACGTCGGACTACAACAACCTGCTGGTCATCCAAGACTTCATCCCCGGCGGCGACGACGCCATCCGCACGCTCACCACGTTCTCGGACGCCGAGGGCAACCTGCGCGTCGTTTCCGGCGGCTGCGTCTGCCTGCAGGATCACGATCCCACCGCCATCGGCAACCCGCTGTGCATCATGGGCGAGCGCGAGCAGGCCATCATCGACGGCGCGCGCAAGTTCCTCGCGCACACGCGCTACCGCGGATTCGCGAACTTCGACATCAAGTTCGACTCGCGCGACGGGTCGTTCCGCTTCTTCGAGGTGAACACCCGCTGCGGGCGCAACACGTACTACATGAGCCTAGGCGGCCAGAACTTCGTCGAGCTCATCGTGCGCGAATTCGTCATGGGCCAGCCCGTCGCCGAGCGCGAGGCCTATGACCCATTCTTGTACTGCTGCGTTCCCGCCTACGTGCTCAAGCGCAGCATGGACAACAAGGAACGCCTGGCGGCCGCGCTCAAGGCGCTCGCCGCGACCAAGGAGCCCTACCCGCTGCATTACGCGCCCGACTCCTTCAAGCACAACCTCTGGGCGCGCATCATGCACGTAAACCAAATCCGCAAGTTCAAGAAGTTCTACTGGGACACGAACGGCAAGCAGCTGAAGTAA
>CAVBAM010000010.1:0-15418 GCA_963593315.1 Candidatus Methanomethylophilaceae archaeon
TCACGAACCCGATGGCGCGGCGCGACCCGAAGGGCACGAGCACCGCGCAACCAACGCTGACGGCATACGTCTCGGCCGCCCGCGCCGCGCACGCAGAGCCGCTCGCACCGGCGGCGTCGAAATCGGCATCCGAAAACAACTCCCCGAACAGCCCCGCTTCGGGCACCGCATAGGTATAGGGCGCGTCGAGGGACTGCGTGGGGATGTCCAAAATGACGGATGCTAGCTTCATAAAACCTCGCGGAAATAAGGAAAGGGCCCGCTGGCGAGCCCCTTCAAGGATGCAACGTTGCTAAAGCCTCGCGCGCCTTCAGGCCAGGCCGCAGGCCTTTTTGAGCGCGGCGGCCTTGTCGGTCTTCTCCCAGGTGAACTCAGGAAGCTCGCGACCAAAGTGGCCGTACGCGGCCGTCTTGCGATAGATCGGCCGACGCAGGTCCAACTCGTCGATGATGGCTCCGGGGCGCAGGTCGAACACCTCGTCGATGGCACGCTCGATGTCGGCCACGGGCACCACCTCGGTGCCGAAGGTGTCCACCATGATGGACACCGGGCGCGCAACGCCGATGGCATAGGCGACCTGAATCTCGCAACGCTGCGCCAAGCCGGCGGCGACCACGTTCTTGGCAACCCAGCGCGCGGCGTAGGCGGCCGAGCGGTCGACCTTGGTGCAGTCCTTGCCCGAAAACGCGCCGCCGCCATGGCGACCCATGCCGCCGTAAGTATCGACGATGATCTTGCGGCCCGTCAGCCCGCAGTCGCCCATCGGCCCGCCAATGACGAAACGACCGGTCGGGTTGATGTGCAACTCGGCGCCTTCCGCCAGCGACACGCCCTCGTCGGCGAGAACCGGCTTGATGACGTGCTCGACGATATCGGCGCGCAGCGTTTCGTTGTCCACGTCCTCGGCGTGCTGGGTGGACACGACCACCTTCTCCACGTCGCGCGGCTTGCCGTCGACATAGCGAACGCTGACCTGCGTCTTCCCGTCGGGACGCAAATAGGCAAGCGTGCCGTCCTTGCGCACCGCGGCCAGGCGCTCGCTCATGCGCTGGGCCAGGTAGATGGGCATCGGCATCAGGGTCTTCGTCTCGTTGCAGGCATAGCCGAACATCATGCCCTGGTCGCCTGCGCCAACCGTCTCGTACTCGTCGGCGGCGTCGCCGTGCTGGGCCTCGAAAGACTCGTCAACGCCCTGCGCGATGTCGGGCGACTGCTCGTGAATGGCGTTCATCACGCCGCACGTGCTGCCGTCGAAGCCGAACTTCGCGCGGTCATAACCGATTTCGCAGATCACCTCGCGCACGATGGCGGGCACATCGACGTAGGCCTGCGTGCGCACCTCGCCGGCGACGACGACCATGCCGGTGGTCGAAAGCGTCTCCACCGCGCAGCGCACCTTGGAAAGGTCGGCCGGCTGGCCGTTCGGGGCGATGTAGCCTTCCCGCTCAAGCTCGGCCTCTTTAGCCAAGATGGCGTCGAGGATGGCGTCCGAGATCTGGTCGCACATCTTGTCGGGATGCCCCTCGGTAACCGATTCGGAGGTGAATAGATACGTGTTGCGTGCATCGCTCATGCGATAAGCTCCTTCTTCATCGCTGTCGGCAGGACCACCTTGACGCCCCATACGCCAGGTTGGTGTCGGGATCATCGAGCCAACCCTCTCCCCCGACTCTCGATAAACGGATATGTTCGGGCGCAGCTCCGTATGCGCGCCCGCGTTTATGCTAGCTGGGTATGGTAACATACCGGCAACTTCGGGGGATGGGCGCGAAGAAACAACATACGCGCGGCACCAAAGCGCCGCAGCGCCCTTCAAACCGCAGGCAAAACCCTCCAACCATCTCGCAGGAAAGGCTTTCCGATGACCGAAACTGCAACGCACGACGCGCCCGTCTTCCAAAACGCCGCGCACACGCGGGAATACCTCGACATCGCCGCTTCCCTTGACGGCGACATCGCCGGACGCCGCGCCGCGCGCGCCTACATGGACTCCTCGACCGCCATCGTGCACCACCAGGTCGTCTCCACCAGCTTCGTGCCGAAGCTCTACGACGCGAAAAGCCGCGAGGTCATGCGCGACGTCGTCGAAACCACGCACCGCATCCTCACGAAGGTCATGCAGCACTACCTCGACGACGCCGACTACCGCACCATCTTCGACTACGACGAGCGCCTCGCCGAGCTCATCTTGGTGCCGCGCGGCTACGACGCGCTTCTGCCCTTCGCCCGCTTCGACATCTTCCTTGACGAGAACACCGGGGATGTGGCCTTCTGCGAGTTCAACGGCGACGGCAGCTCGGGCATGAACGAGAACCGCGAGATCACCCATTCTCTCGAGAACACCGCCACCTTCCAAGAATTCGCGCGACGCCACGAGGTGCGCCCCTGCGAGCTGTTCGACGCATGGGTGACCGAGTTCGTGAGCATTTACGAAACCTACGCCCATCGCGTGGAATCCCCCCGCTTCGCCATCTGCGATTACCTGCAGAACGGCGTCGTAGACGAGTTCCATCTGTTCGCCGAACGCTTCACGAAGGCGGGATACCCCTGCACCGTCTGCGATGTGCGCGACCTCACCTTCGACGGCGAGGTGCTGCGCGATGCGGACGGCCAGCCCGTGCACGCCATCTGGCGACGTTGCGTCACCAACGACGTGCTGGAGTTTTGGGACGAGTCGCAGGCGCTCATCGAGGCCGTGCGCGCACAGAAGGTGGCGCTCATCGGCAGCTTCGCCGGGCACATCGTGCACGACAAGCAGATCATGGAGGCGCTGTTCCACCCCAAGACGCAGGCGTTTTTGACGCCCGAGGAAATCGCGTTCGTCGAGCGCACCGTCCCGCAGACGCGCTATCTCGATGCGGCCGAAGTCGACCTTGACGCCATCCGCGCGAACAAGGACGCCTGGATCATCAAGCCCACCGACGCCTACGGGGCCGCCGACGTCTATGCCGGCTGCTTTCAGACGCAGGAAGAATGGGACAACATCATCGACCGTTTCGCGAACGGGGCGGCCGGCGCGCCCTTCCTGGTGCAGCGCTACATCACCCCGTATAAGACGCTCGTGTTGCCCCCCGACAACGACATCGCGAACCTCTCCGATGCGGAAGTGCCGCGCGAGCCGGTGCCGTACAACAACCTGGAAGGCCTGTACTGCTACAACGGGCGCTTCCAGGGCATCTTCAGCCGCCTGGGGCCCTACCCCACCATCTCCAAGCCCATGGCCGGCATTACCTGCGCGACCATCTGGGTCGACTAAGGGCGCCGCGTGAAGTTCATCAACGCCATCGTCGCCTTCGGGTCCACCCTGCTTTTGGCCCTGTGCCTTGTCGCGGCGGGATTCGCCGTCGTGGCCGTGCCCGATATCGCCACGACACAGCTCTCGCGCGCCTTTTCGGGGTGCGAACAGCCCGACACGCCGTTTTCGACCGACGAGCTGTGCTCCATGGCCACGGCCGGCAAGCACTACACCTTCGACGACAACAACCCGCTCAAGCTCAACGCCGCCATCAACGCCGCCAACGACGCAGTCGAGGCCGACGGGCGCGCTTCCGCCGCCACCCGTACAAGCGAGACGCGCAGCTTGACCGACGAGGCGCGAAGCCACCTCGACGATGTGTTTCGCGTGGTGCGCGTGGCAAAACCGGCACTCATCGCGGCGGCCATCGTCTGCATCGCGGGGCTTGCCCATGTGCGCGTGCGTATCGGCAAGCAGGCGCTCGGGCACGTATGCGCGATCGCAGGCGGGCTGGTGATCGCAGCATTCGCGGCGACAGGCGCGTGGGCGGCCGTCGACTTCCTGGGCATGTTCAACGCGCTGCACAGCCTCTTCTTCAGCGCGGGAACCTGGACCTTCGCCTACGACAGCCTGCTGATCACCCTCTATCCAACCGAATTTTGGATGGGGATGGGCGGCATCTGGTTGGCGGTGACCGGCGCGCTGTCTATACTTTCGGTACTCATTGGAATGAAGATAGGAAAAACCAACCATGGCAGATAGCAAACCGGTGCGCGTCCGCTTCGCGCCCTCCCCCACGGGCAAGCTGCACGTCGGCGGCGCCCGCACGGCAATCTACAACTGGGCGTTCGCGCGCGCTTGCGGCGGCACCTTCATCCTGCGCATCGAGGACACCGACCCCGAGCGCTCCACGAAGGAGAACACCGAGGTCATCCTGAACGCAATGAAGTGGCTCGGCCTCGACTGGGACGAAGGCCCCGAGGTCGGCGGAGATGCCGGTCCCTATTTCCAGACGCAGCGCCTCGACACCTACGCCGCGGCGCTTGAGCGCCTCAAAGAACGCGGGATGGTCTATCCCTGCTTCTGCACGAAGGAAGAGCTCGACGCCAAGCGCGCGAAGGCCGAGGCCGAAGAGGGCGGCTACGCCGGTTACGACCGCACCTGCCGCTGCCTCGATGCCACAGAAGCCGCACGCCGTGTCGAGGCCGGCGAGCCGCACGTATGGCGCCTGAAGGTGCCCACCGACCACGGCCCCATCGAGTTCGACGACGCGGTCTACGGGCACATGTCCTTCCCCGCCGACGTCATGGACGACATGATCGTCGTGCGCACCGACGGATCGCCCACCTACAACTTCGCCGTGGTCTGCGACGACGCGAACATGGGCATCACGCACGTCATCCGCGGCGACGACCATCTGTCCAACACGCCGCGCCAAATCCTCATCTACGAAGCGCTCGGCTACGACGTGCCCACCTTCGCGCACCTGTCCATGATCTTAGGAGCCGACGGGCACAAGCTCTCCAAGCGCCATGGCGCCGCCAGCGTGGAGGAGTTCCGCGACCGCGGCTTCCTGCCCGACACCATGGTGAACTTCCTGGCGCTGCTCGGCTGGTCGCTCGACGGCGAGACCACGCTGATCGACCGCGAGACGCTGTGCAGCCGCTTCAGCCTCGACCGCATCACCAAGAAAGATGCCGTGTTCGACGAGACGAAGCTCGAATGGATGAACGGGCAGTACATCCAGCGCATGGGTGCTGAGGCTTGGGTGGCCGCCGCGCGTCCCTGGCTTGTCGAGGCCGGCGCCGATGCGGCCGACATCGACGCGCGCCCGCAGTGGTACGCCAAGCTCTACCCGCTCGTGTCCGAGCGCCTCGGGCGCCTGTCGGAGGTAACGGACAAGCTCGCCTACATGTTCTGGGGCGACAAGGTGGCAGCCCTCGACGAGAAGTCGGTGAAGAAGGTGCTGCTCAAGGAAGGCGCCCGCGCCGACGAGGCCCTCGCGAAGTGCCGCGCTATCTTGGCCGACGAATCCCGCGCCTGGGAAGCCGCCGGCCTCGAGGCCGCCTGCCGCGAGCTGGGCGAGGTCATGGACATGAAGCTGAAGTTCGTGCTGCAGCCCTTGCGCGTGGCCGTCTGCGGCAACATGGTGTCCCCGCCGCTGTTCGAGTCCATCGAGCTTCTGCCCCGCGAAGACGTGCTTGCGCGCATCGACCAGGTAACCGCCGAGGTGTTCGGCGCCTAAATGACCGAACGAGGCGAACAGAAAAGCCCGCAAATCCCGCAGCGCATCTTGGTGCTGCGGGATTTCTGTATACGCGCATTCGGTGGCGATTGCACGCGGTGCGGCAACGTGTGCCCCGCAGATGCCATCGCGCTGCCCGAAACGTCGGAAGAACCCCTCAAGCCGAGCGCAACCACCGCGAAGGCCCGAAGTGCTTTGTCCCTGCCCGCCATCGACGCCGACGCCTGCATCGCCTGCGGTATCTGCCAAGGTATCTGCGACGCGTTCTCGGCCACGGGCGAAACGCTCACCGACATCCACGCCGCCGCCCGGCGCGCTGCCCTGGCCGAGAGAGGGCGCGAAGTCATCGTCACCTGTCGCGAAAACGCCTCAGACGACCCGGCTTCAAACGTCATTGCCGTTTCCTGTCTGGCCATGTTGCCGATGGAGCTGTGGACGCAGCTGCTTTGCGAAGGCACGAACCTTTCCGTCGCGCTTGACCTCGGCCGCTGCGAGGAATGCCCCGCAGGCATGCGCGGCGCCGAGGGTCTCTTCACCCAGGCCATAGCGGCGGCCGAAGAGGCCAGCGGCGCGCAAGTGGGCTTCTCCGAGACGCTTCCGCAAAAATCCGACGAGGGGTTTTTCGCCTCCCTTGCACACGCGGGCGGAAGCGGCGAGAGGCGCGACGCCTTCTCAGACATACTGGAAGAGATCAAAGACGCCGCAAGCGGAAACCGCCGCAGAAGAACCGACGCCCACTTGCACGACCTGATGGAGCAGCAGGAACGACGGACTTCTGACGCGCGCCTCAAGGTGGGAGGCTCGACCCAGTTCAACGCCTACGCTTCCGGCGGCAGGGCTCGCAAGATCATGCACCCGAAACGGCGCATGCTGCTCGCCGCCACCGCCGCAAACCCTGCGGCGGGCGACGCCATCGCCTTTACCGTTTCCGCAACCGGCCCCGCATGCGACGACCGCCTTGCCTGCACGAAGGCCTGCCCCACCGGCGCGCGCCTGCCCAACGCGCAAGACGGCACGCTTAGCTACGACCCTCTTTTCTGCATCGGCTGCGGGGAATGCGTCAAAGTGTGCCCAACAGGTTCCGTAACGTTAACGGCCCTGAGCGCCAACGAGGCGACGTGCTATGATGGCGAGCGAAAACCACGTGAGGAGTCCTGTCAATGACCGACCAAAACACCAACGGGAACGAACCCGCGCAAGCACCTACACCCGCGCCGACGCCATCTGCGGCAACGGCAAGCGCGCCTACGCAAGCGCCCGCGCCGCAGTCCAACTACCCCTACCCGCCCAACCAAGCCCCCGTCCAGCAGAAGAAAATCTGGCCCTGGATCGCGCTCGCCTGCGCCTTGGCCTTCATGCTCGGGCTGGGTGGATGCGTCGGCTGCACCGCCGTGACCGCGCTCGTAGGCGCCGCAACCCACAACCGCGAGGACACGCTGCACCAATTCGAATACGAAGATCCCTACGGCTACGGCCTCGACTCGGGCGATGTGCCCGACAGCGACCTGTACGGCGGGTTCACCATGGACGACATCAAGGATGCCGCCGGGGATGTGCAGGGCGACGTGCAAGAGGGCGACAAGGCCTCCGAAGGCGTCTACGTCGTCGGCAGGGACATCTCCTCGGGACTGTATTTCATGCAAGGCGACACCTCCGTCGAAAGTAGCTTCTACCTTTTCACCCCGGAAGGCTCCGGAACCTTCAGCCTGAAGAGCGCCGTGAGCTACACGGGCAACTACTTTGGCGATTTAGAAGACGGCGACATCATCGTGTTCCTCCCCAAGGTGCCCGACGCGCGCCTGCTGCCCGCCGCCGACGCCGACTTCGCCCCGCAGGCCCCCTATGCCAGCGGGCTGTACCGCGTCGGCGAGGACATCCCGGCAGGAACCTACCGCGTCAGCGTCAGCGATGCTGCGCCGAGGAACGCCACGCAAGACTACGCCGCCTACGTCATGGGCGACCTCGACTTCGACGACGGCTCCATCCTGGAGACGCACTACCTTCTGCGCGGAACCTCGCAGGAAGTGACCGTGGAAGAGGGGCAATGGCTCGAACTCTTCGGCACTACCGCATCGCCGATCGACTAAGCGCCCGCTCGCACTGAAAGGACCCCCTATGCAACCGCTGCCCGAACATCCCACGCTTGACGAAATCAACGCGTTCTTCGCCAACGACAAGTTCGCCACCCAGGCTGCCGGCTGCCGCGTAATCGAGGGCAGCAAGGGGCACGCGGTATGCGAAATGGAGCTCGCGCCCGTTCACTACAACGCCGCGGGCGGCGTCATGGGAGGCGCCATCTTCACGCTCGCCGATTTCTGCCTCGCCATCGCGTGCAACATCGGCGAGGCGCCCACGGTCTCGGTCAGCAACACCATCGAGTTTCTCTCGGGCGCGAAAGGAACGAAGCTCATCGCAACTTGCAATGTCGACAAATCCGGCCGCAAGCTGGGCTTTTACACGGTAGATGTCGCCGATGACACCGGACGGCAAATCGCACGCATGACCGCAACCTGCTACCGCTAGATTTTTTTCAAAAAAGTCCTTGCATCATTTCGAACTTCCCGTATACTAGGCAACGCACTTGATTCGGGGCCTTAGCTCAGCTGGGAGAGCGCATGGCTGGCAGCCATGAGGTCAGGGGTTCGATCCCCCTAGGCTCCACCAAATTTTCAGCCACCTTCGGGTGGCTTTTTTATTGCAGTCAGCCGCCCCTGACGTCAATCGCTATCCCGTCGTCGGCTGTCACCCATGCCGCATCGTCGTCGCGCGCTGTCAGTTGCGCGCTTCGGCCGGTTCAAAAATTTTCAAAATAGGGTCTTGCGCGAATTTCTGATTGCCGTATACTAATCAACGCACCTGATTCGGGGCCTTAGCTCAGCTGGGAGAGCGCATGGCTGGCAGCCATGAGGTCAGGGGTTCGATCCCCCTAGGCTCCACCAAATTTTCAGCCACCTTTGGGTGGCTTTTTTATTTGCCGAATATCCGACTTCATGTCACAGAGCGCGAAAGGAAGCCCATGAGCAAAGGCACCGACTCCGCATCGGGGACACGTGACTCCTTCACTTCCCGCACCGCGTTCATCATATCCTGCATCGGCTCGGCCATCGGGCTGTCCGGCATTTGGCTGTTCCCCTACCGAGTCTCACAGCTTGGAGGATCGGCTTTTCTCATCCCGTATCTCTTCTTCGTGGCACTGCTCGGACTCACCGGCGTTATCGGGGAGATGTCGTTCGGCCGCGCAATGGGATGCGGCCCTATGGGCGCATTTCAGAAGGCGCTTGCCCTGCGCGGCGTCCCTCACGCCAAACCCCTCGGGCGCATCGCGGGGATCATCCCCGTCTTGGCTGCGCTCGGCATCGCCATCGGCTACACCATCGTTCTCGGCTGGTTTTTGAAATACCTGGTTGCGGCGGGGTGCGGACAGCTTCTCTTCGAGGCCGACCTTCCCGCCTACTTCGACGGCTTCACGGGCAACTTCGGAAGCGTCGGATGGCACGCGATGGCGCTGGCAATCACCTTGGGCGTCATGAGTTTCGGAATATCGGGCGGCATCGAAAAGCTCAACAAGGTGATGATGCCCATTTTCTTCATCCTGTTCATCGCCCTGCTTATTCGCGTGGCGCTGCTTCCCGGCGCCCTTGAAGGGTACGCATACCTGTTTATGCCGCGCTGGGAGGCCCTCGCCAATCCCTATACCTGGGCACTCGCGCTCGGCCAGGCTTTCTTCGGCCTATCGCTTGCGGGAAGCGGCACCCTCGTCTACGGAAGCTATCTGAAGAAGGACGTGGACGTGGTGTACTCGGCGCGCAACATCATCGTGTTCAGCACGCTCGCCTCCATCCTATCGGCCATGGTGGTGGTGCCGGCGGTGTTCGCCTTCGGCGTCGATGCCCAATCGGGCCCGCCGCTGCTGTTCATCGTGCTGCCGCAAGTGTTTCAGGAAATGCCCCTGGGCAGTCTCTTCTGCTTCGCCTTCTTCCTGGCCGTGTCGTGCGCCGCCATCACCAGCCTGGTAAACCTTTACGAGCCTCCCATCGAGGCGCTGCAGCAACAGGCGCACCTCTCCCGACGTGCGGCGGTCGCCCTCGTCGGAATCATTTCGTTGGCAGTCGGCGTCTTCATCGAAAGCGGCGAGACGGTAAGCACGTGGATGGACGTCGTCAGCATGTACGCCATCCCCGTAGGGGCGCTTATCGCCGCCATCATGTTTTTCTGGGTATGCCCGAAGGGCTTCGCCACCGCGCAGGCGCAACTCGGGCGCAAGCGCCCCATTGGAAAGTACTTCGAAGTGTGGGGGCGCTACCTGTTCGTCCCCATCACGGCAATCGTCATCATCCTGGGCATCGCGCTCGGCGGCATCGGTTAGAAACGGCGTCGAAAGCTCTGTCTGCCCCGCGCAACCCTTGATATGCCGCGCGAGAGCACGCATAAGGGATGGGGGTGCGCCCATTCGGCAAGCGCACCCCCATCCGATACATTTCAATCACGCGATCAAGCCGACAGGCGGCCTTACATACCCAGCTCGTCGAAATACCGCTCGGCAATCCTCGCGGACGCGGCCGCATCCTTCCCGTAGAAGTCCGCGCCAATTTGCTGCGCATACTCCGGCGTCAGCACTGCGCCGCCAACGAACACTTTGCAATCGGGAAGCTGCTCGTGGATAAGGCGCACGGTCTCCTCCATCGCGCGCACGGTCGTCGTCATGAGGGCGGAAAGGCCGACCAAGCGAACTTGCTCCTCGCGCGCGACGCGCAGCACCTCTTCCGGATCGACGTCGCGCCCAAGATCGATAACGCGATACCCGTAGTTTTCCAACAGCATCTTGACGATATTCTTGCCGATGTCATGGATGTCGCCTTTCACCGTGGCGACGGCGATGGTGCGCGCCGAAGATTCGGAGACGTCGGCTTCCCCCATATGCGCCTTCACGACATCGAAACCGGCCTTCACCGCTTCCGCCGATGCCATGAGCTGGGGAAGGAAGAACTGCCCCTTGTCGAACTTGTCCCCTACCACGTCGAGCGCCGGGATGAAGACCCCGTTGACCAGCTCGAGCGGGTCGTGACCCTCAAGCAGGGCCTCCGTGGCGGCGCCCATGGGGCCCTGCCGTCCCGTCAAGATGAGATGCACAATGCCCTTCACGTCCTCTTCCGCATCCATAAGCGACCCGGGCACGGTAATCGGGCATGCCTCGGCGACAGCTGCTGGGGTCACAGCGGCAGAACCCGACGAGGAAGACGCGGGCTCCTCGTAGGGATCGCTCGCATCGGCATAGGTGGCTATGAAGTCGACGGCCCCGGCATCCTGGCAATTAAGCACCTTGAAGGTGTTCACGGTGTCGATGTAGCGGCGAGCCTTCGGATTGAGGATGGGCATGTCCAAGCCGCAGCCGAACGCGGCGGCCAGAAACGTCGAGTTCACCATGTTGCGCTGCGGCAAGCCGAAACTGATGTTCGAGACGCCCAGCACTGTCCTCACGCCCAGGCGCTCCTTCACCATCGTGATGGCGCGCAGGATCTCAACGGCCTCGCTCTGGTTGGTGGCGCAGGCCATGGTCAGGCAGTCGATAACCACATCGGTACGCGGAATGCCGTAACCCTCAGCAGCTTCAACGATACGCTGGGCCACGGCGAAGCGCCCCTCGGCCGTCGGTGGAATACCTCCCTCGTCAAGCGCCAAGCCGATAACCGCGCATCCGTAGCGTTTGACGATGGGCAGCACGGCCTCCAAGCTTTCCCGCTTGCCGTTCACGCTATTAATGAGCGGCTTGCCCGCATACCCGCGAACCGCGGCTTCGACGGCTACCGGGTCGGACGAGTCGATCACCAGCGGCAGCGTCACCGTGGAAGCGAGCTTGTCCACGGCCGCCGTGAGCATCTGCGGCTCGTCAAGCTCGGGCAGGCCCACGTTGACGTCGAGGACGTCCGCCCCATGTTCTTGTTGCATGACGGCCTCGCCGACTATATAGTCGAGGTCGCCCGCACGCAGCGCCGCCTTGAGTTTCGGCTTGCCCGTCGGATTGATGCGCTCGCCGATAACGGCGATATGCGCGCGCGATGCGGGGAGCACAACGGCTTCCTGAGCGCTGCACAAAACCGTCGCCGGTTCGTAGGGGCGCTGTGCAGGCTTCTTCCCGGACACCATCTCCCGAAGACAGGAGATATACTCGGGAGACGTTCCGCAGCAACCTCCTATGATGCTGGCACCCGCCTCCACCATCACGCCCATAGCTTGGGCAAAATCCTCGGCCGACACGTCGAAAACCGTGCGTCCGCCTTCCACATGGGGAAGGCCGGCATTGGGCTGAACCATCAGCGGACAACGGTTGCGAGCGGCCATTTCCCGAGCGGCTCCCACCAGCTCGGCCGGTCCCAGCGAGCAGTTGAGGCCCACAGCGTTCGCGCCCATGCTCGAAAGCACTTCCGCCGAAACCTGGGGGGACGTTCCCAAAAACGTGCGCCCGTCCTCGCCGAACGTCATGGTGACGAACACCGGCAGGTCGCTATGCTCGCGCGCCGCCAAAACCGCAGCCTTCGCCTCGCGCAAATCCGCCATCGTCTCGATCAGCACCAAGTCGCAGCCGCTGGCCACGATGGCATCAACCTGCTCCGCGAACAGGTTGTACGCCTCGTCGAAGGTCATGGTTCCCATAGGCTCCAGCAGAGCACCAACAGGTCCGATGTCGCCAGCGATATAAGGAGCACCTGCCTTGCGCGCGCACGCGGCCGCCGCGGCATACACGTCGGCGACGTTCGCGCGCCCCTCGAGCTTGCACGCATTGGCACCGAACGTGTTGGTGGTAATGACTTCGGCACCTGCCGCAACATAGCGCTCATGAATGGCGACGATGTCGTCGGGATTGGAGAAGTTCAGCAGCTCCGGAATCTGCCCCGCGTCGGCCAAGCCCCGCTCCTGCAGCTGCGTCCCCATCGCGCCGTCGACGATGAGGAACTCCTCGCCTCGCAACGCGCGGCGCAGATGCCCGTCCTTGATGCGCAGCCCCTCCAGATCGACGGCGGGACATGAATGGTTGAATTCAGTTGCACCGGTTTCCATCAGCAAGATCCCTCTCTTATCTCACGATTCATCCATGGCAGGTTACGCCTCGCCCGCGCAAGGCGCAACAGGCGCGAAGCTGGCAGACCGAACAGGCATCGCGCACGCCGGACATGCCCTTGCCCGGCTCGAACAGGCCCACAATGGCCGTGATGCTCTTCTGCGGAACGAGCATGCAGGTATCGGTAGCGGAAAGGCCGATTCTCCTCGTCGCATCAAGCGCAGCCAAAAATGCCGGCTGCACCGAAAGCGGCAAATCGCCGTATCCCGGGCTGTAGCGCCAATTGGTCCTCAGGCCGAACGATGCCGCCTCGGCGACAATCTGCGCCTCGACGGCATTGCCCGCAGCTTCGACCAGAGCCGAAGCGCACGCACCAAACATCACGCCGTCGGCGGCGCCCACAGCGGCGTATTTTCTCAGCTCGCGCTCGTTCTCAAGCCCAAGCGTGCATGCCATCAGGGCCACCTTGCAAGCCCCCTCAAGATGACGCGCTATATCGCCACCCGGCAAAACCATATCGCAGCCATGCAAGGCGACGCAGGGCAGCGACCCGTCAGCTGCGGCCTCTTCAACAGAGACGCTCCGCACGGCATCGACATCGAACAAATCCCACGCATACCGCGCAGTCGTAACGTCCTCGCACGAATCGGCCAGCGTATGAAAACGGGCCAGCAAGGACTCGTCGACCTGCTGACCCGCATATCCCAAATAGCCCAGGGCCTCATCCCGGCTCAGGTGCAGTCCTGTCCCTTCCTGAGCCGAAAAACGCCCGCACCGAAGGCTCACTGCACCAACGCCACCTTCAAGGCGCATGCAGCGGCACGCGCGATGGCGGGGTTGTTCATCGTGTAGACGTGCAAGCCGTCGACGCCGTGCTCCTGCAAGTCGGTAAGCTGCCTACAGGCATATTCGATGCCCGCTTGCTTCAAACTCTCCGGATCGTGCTCATAACGAGCCAGCAGCTTGATAATCGGGCTCGGCAAGGAGGCGCCGCACATGAACACCATGCGCTGAATCTGCTGTTTGCTCATAAACGGCATGATGCCCGCCGTTATCGGGGCGGAAATTCCGGCAGCCTGGGCCCTTTCGCGGAAGCGATAGAAGTAATCGTTGTCGAAGAACAGCTGCGACACCAAAAACTTCGCGCCCGCGTCTTGTTTCTGCTTCAGGTGCTCGATGTTGAGCTTTACGCTATCGCAGGCGATATGTCCCTCCGGATACGCCGCAGCACCCACGCAGAACCCGGCTTCCACCAGTTTCGGAATCAAATCCTTCGCATAGCGGAACACCGTCGGCTCCTTCCCGTCGGGAAGGTCTCCCCGCAGTGCCAATACGTTGCGAATGCCGCGCGCCGACATGTCCGCAATCGCCTGATCGATAGACTCCTCTGAAGCCCCGGCGCAGGTCAGATGAGCAATGGCAGGCACGGAGAATTCGTCCTGGATCATAGCCGCTATCTCGGCGGTTGCCTTTTTGTTCCCGCTTCCGCCCGCCGAATAGGTGACACTGATGAAATCGGGAGCCAGCTGCGAAAGCCGATCCGCAACCTCGCGCGCCGCCTCGAGGCTCAACTCGCCTTTCGGCGGGAAAATCTCGAAGGAAACCGGTTGCATGCCCGCATCGCTGGCCGTTGTGAAAATGTCTTCAATGGTATCCATAATGCATGCAGTATACCGGAAAGCAATGATCCGTATTCGGTATATCACCATATCAGGCTATATCGATTTCGCATAGATAATCATAGCCATCCCCGATTGCCCTCTCGCACTAGTTCGCCCACAATACTGCTGCGGCGAGCATCGTCTCCGAGACGCAACGCGAATAGGATACGAGGCGCTTGCATCCCCTCCGTACTCCCACCCCGTCGCACACCCTCATGCGGCAGGAGGCAGAGCACGCGCCGGCGAAGAGGCCCCGAACTCCGCACTTCGGAAATCGCTCATGCAGACGATCTGACGCCAGAACATCTCTTGCCGCTCGCAACATATCGACTCGCGACGCGGCGAGGCTCGAGGTGCAATGCAATCGCCGGCTCCGGCCGACGACATATCCGAAAAGGCACCTCGAACCCCCAGGCACAGCTCCTTGTACGAGTCGTAATCAAGTATCTGGGGAAGCGAAACGGCTAGAGAGCATCTCGGCATGCGCGTTGCACTCTTCGTCCCCAGCAAATGAATGACGAGCCGTCTCGAGTCATTGGGCGCCAATCCGCGCCCACGCCGCCCGTAAACCACCAGGACCGCGTCATCTTCCACACTGGAACGCGCCACGGTCAGCGAATGGGCGACATGATGGCGATTCCTCCTGCTCATCGCAATCCTCCCAACATTAAACCCGCCGAGAACGACCGGCATGCCGAGACCCATCGCAAGAGCGGACTCCATTGGCGAATTCGACCCATCCTTTACATAGGCAAGGGCGCGTCGGGCTTTCCCCGTCCCGCGCATCTTCGGGTGGTCGTCAATAAAGGCAAGCAGCTTTTGGCGAGATGTTAGCGCCCCGCAGGCAGCCGACCTCGCCACCACCCCATGCGCCGCATGAGGGTCTATTCGATAGTTGGAGCACAGCGCGAATCCCATATATACGGTTTCCAGAAGAGAGTGTTTGCGAGCCAACTGCACGAACGTGTACTCGGGCGACGTCACGTACACGCGTCCATACCCGGAAATTACAACCTCTCGAATCGAAAGCACATCGCCGCATTTGACGCGATGGACGAAAATACCAGGACAGCAATGCGCCTCGCCACTCGCAAGCACGTCAATGCAATAGGGACCTAGACCCAAATCACGGGCGACAGATGCCGCGACCTCGCCACAAGGAGACGCAGGCCCCATCTCGTCATCGGCAACGACCTCGACCGATTCCGAAAGACCCTCGC
>CAVBAM010000011.1:0-14255 GCA_963593315.1 Candidatus Methanomethylophilaceae archaeon
GTCGGGGCTGCCGCAGCCGACCTCGGGGCCCTGGTCGAAATAGATTTCCGAGCACGGGCCGCACGGACCGGTGGGGCCGGCACGCCAGAAATTGTCTTCTTCGCCCAAGCGGGAAATATGGTCCTCGGGAACGCCGAGCGCCTTCCAAATCTCAATGGTCTCGTCGTCATCCTCGAACACGGTGAAGTAGAGCTTGTCCTCGGGCAGTTCGAGCACCTTCGTGGAGAACTCGTAAGCCCAAGCGCACATCTCCTTCTTGAAGTAGCGGCCGAAGCTGAAGTTGCCGAGCATCTCGAAGAAGGACAGATGGCGGGCGTCGCCGATGTTGTCGATGTCGTTGGTGCGCACGCACTTTTGCGCGGTGGTGGTGCCGATATAGGCGGGATCGAACTCCTTCTGATGCAGGAAGTAGGGCTTGAACTGCACCATGCCGGCGCTCGTCAAAAGCAGCGAGGGATCGTCGGGAATGAGCGAGGACGAAGGCATGCGCTTGCATCCCTTCTCCTCGAAGAAGCTGAGATACTTCTCGCGGATTTCCGCGCTGGTCATGTACTTCATATGCCTGTCTTTCTAGTGATCCTGTTGCCGTTCGGCCGAACGGCGGCCGCATGTTTACCGCTTCGAGCCGCCTTTTCAGTCATGCGGTTCTTTTCTTTTGTCCTTATCCGCGCCTTTCGCTTCCGCACGCGCGAAAGCAGCCGATAGGTCCGGGTGGGGAGAAGTTGCGTCCGCAATGGGATCGAGCGAGCCGTCGGAGCGAGGTGTTCCCTGGAAGAACACGCCGTCCTCGGCAACCAGCTGACGCCCGGTACGCTTCTCGAAATAATACACGAAAACGGATTTCATAACGGCGACGGCGGGAATAGATGCCAGCATGCCCACAAGAGAGCCGGTGAAGCCGCCCATTGCCCCGCCGATGGCGCTACCGGCCATCAACGCGATGAGCGTAAGCGCCGGATGCACGTCGACCGACGACGCCATGATTCTCGGGGAGACGAACGTATAGACGACCTGCTGGATGGCGATGGTGCCGATAAGCGCAACTGCGGCGATGACCGGGCTGACGAACACGCCGACCACCGCGGCGAGCGCGCCGCCAAGCCATGGACCGACGATGGGAATGATGTTCAAGACGCCGGCGATGCCGCCAAGTGCCGCGTAATTCGGAATGCCGAGCACGGCGAAGAGCACTCCGCACCCGATCCCGATGACGGCGCACTGCAGAAGCGTTCCCTTGATGTAGCCGCCCATCACGCGCGTGAAAGTTACGTGCAGCATTTCCATCGTCTCTTTATGCGCGGGACCCGCAAGGCGCATGGTTTCCCGACCCAGCGCAGGAAGCTCGATAAGGATCCAAAACGCGATGACCAAGGCGAAGCCGACGGCGACGCACATATTGACGACGCCGGTGCCGAACGCGACCACGCCGGTTGCGCTTTGGCGGGCCACGTCGGATGCGGTGGAGCCCATTGCCGAAAGCGCATCGTTCATGTACGAACGCACCGTTTCGTTCTGGAACACGTCGGAATACTGGTAATACAGGCCGTTAGCCCAAGCCATCGTGTCGTTAATGTAGATTGGCACGCTTTGGATGAGGTTGTTGAACTGGTCCCCGAAGCCGAATGCCGGCGAGAACATGAGCAGGGCAACAAGCGCGAGCACCACGAACATGAGCACGTATGCAATGGTCGTCCCCGCAACGCGGGGAATGCCGCGCGCCTCCAGCTTGTTCACCGTGGACCGCAGGCAAAACACGATGACGACCGTCCACAGAAGGATGGCGACGGGCACGCTCAAGATGTTGAGCATGTAGACGACGACCGCTGTGAGCAGGATGGCGCCCACACAGGTCCACACGATCAGAAACGGTCGCTTCACGCCATCCAAGTTCTTGCCAGTTGGCTGTTCCATCATGCGCGCCTAAACCGCCACGGGCTTCTACTGGCCGTTGGAGGAAGTTTCCTGGCCGTACGTGAAATACGCAGGTCCTTCCTGCTGCTTTTCCACGACCGGCGCCTTTTCGGCTTCCTCCGCGCCCTCGGTCGCAGCCCCGTCGGCAACCTGATTCTGCACAGTCTCGCTCGCTGCGGCGGGCGACTCCAGCTTCTCGGTTTCGACGTCGGCCGCCGCGGCCTTCGCCTCGCCGAGCTTCACCGATTCGTCGCTGGCATGCTTGGTCTTGAACGCGCCGCGAACCCTCGAGGTGACGTTATTCATCAGCTCCATCGGGGCGTTCGTCACGGTTTCCACCGCGCCAACCGCACTCGAGGCCGAATCCGTGATCTCCCCGACGTCCTCGAGGATGCTGTCAAGGCGCATGATTTCCAGATTGGCGGCATCGACCGTCAGAGACACGCGATCGACCAGCGGATCGACCTTGTCGACAACCGGCTCGAGAGACTTCGTCATTCGTTGCACGCTTTCCAGCGTGGGGTCGATCTGCTTCTTCATGTCCTCCACGGTGCTGCGCGTCTTGCGAACCGTAAGCACCAGTTCCACGACGAACCAAACGAGGGCGATGCCCACGACCACATACACAATGGGCAGGACTACGCCCATAACTTCGCCGACTTCCACCGAACGCCCTCCTTTATCATGCGTTTTTTATCAGCGGTAACTATACCATGCAGCCAACAGAGACTATCGAAGTCGGCCTTCGTTGTCACCGTTCGTTCATAGCAACGCGCACGCCGTGCGCCGGTCGAACCCCCGCGCTACCCCCTGTTTTGCGATCCGCAAGCCCGATCGCGGGCGGCAGCGTCCATGCGATAGGCCTCCCATCCCCGCTCGGAGGGATGGTAGAAGCAGCCGCGCTCGAGCCCCTCGGGAAGATAGCGCTGGTCCACCCATCCCCCCGGATAGTCGTGCGGGTATTTGTATTCCCCGTACGATTCCGAACCGGGACGATGCCTATCGCGCAGATAATCCGGCACGCTGCGCGCAGGCCCATGGCGTACTTCGGCCAATGCGGCGTCGATACCGGCCTCGGCCGCGTTGCTTTTCGGGGCGAGCGCGATATAGACGGCCGCCTGAGCCAAGTTGATGCGGCACTCGGGATACCCGATGACCTCGGCCGCCTTGAACGCCGCCTCGGCCACGAGCAACGCCTGCGGATCGGCGTTGCCCACGTCTTCGGAAGCGTGGATGAACATACGGCGCGCTATGTATTTCGGATCTTCCCCACCGTCAATCATGCGCGCGAGCCAATACAGCGCGGCGTCGGGATCGGACCCGCGCATCGACTTGATGAATGCCGAGATGATGTCGTAGTGCATGTCCTTGTTCTTGTCATAGGGCAAGCTGCGATGCGGCGTGGCGCTTTCGACCTGGGGCTTTGCAATGACGGCGGGAGATTGCGCGGTGCCCGGGCCTACCATGGCGCAGGCAAGCTCAAGCGTGGTGAGCGCCGCGCGACCGTCGCCGCCGGCCAAAAGAACGATGGCGCTGCGCGCATCCTCGTCAAGCCTGTAAGCTCCCCCAAGCCCACGCGGGTCCTGCACGGCGCGATCCACCAACGTGGCGATATCCCCGTCGGACAGGCCCCGAAGCTCCACGACGCGGGAGCGCGACAACAGGGCCGAGTTCACCTCGAAAAACGGGTTCTCGGTAGTGGCGCCGACAAGCACGACGGTGCGATCTTCAACGGCGTGCAGCAGGGCGTCCTGCTGACTGCGATTGAAGCGATGAATCTCATCCACGAACAGAATGGTGCGCGCGCCCGACAGCGACAAGCGTTTTTCCGCCGCGTCTATTTCGCGACGCAGGTCGGACACCGTGCCCCCGATGGCGGAAACCTCCACGAACGTCGCCTTCGTGCATTCCGCGATGACGTGCGCGATGGATGTTTTGCCCGTGCCCGCCGGGCCGTACAGGATGACCGACGTGACGTTATCCTGCTCTATGGCAACGCGCAGCCAGCTGCCCGGGCCAATGGCGTCTTCCTGCCCCACCACGTCGTCCAGCGTTCTGGGGCGCATGCGCACCGCCAGGGGTGCGACCTGCGCTTTTCGCTCGTTTTCCATTGCCGTGAACAGCGTATCCATGAAACCTCGTCCCTCATCGGTGCTAGGATTCGCATTCTATCATGCGAACGTTTGTTTGCCTAGTAGCAAATCCCGCACACATCGAACGGCAGAGAACGTCGCACGCGACGGGCATTCGCCTTGCCCGAGGGCGCTTCACCGGAATGACGGATCTGTCAAGACTTTACTTTGCCCGAACCAATCCTATACTCGGAAACAAGTTCCACCCTTGAAGCCGCACTTTTGCGATGGACCGATGCTATTTCCGAGGGAGCTCAAGATAGCTTGCCGAACGGAGATTCGCGCCCGTTGGCACGAAAGCCGGGAATCAAGCTGCGAGCACCCACCTTGCTGAGGTGGGTTCATCCTTCCGGCCAGGGGTGGAACTTCTTTTTGCAAAATCTAACCTTTTAACTCATCTGATACAATCACGGGAGCCGACGTGGGCGCAGGGCCCGCGCGAATCGATGCCAAGGAGGCCTCCCATGATTGTGACGAGCGCAGACGTTATCCCCGGTCAAAGCGTGAAGGTGATCGGCCTTGTACGCGGCAACATCGTGACCTCCAAGCATATCGGGCGCGACTTCATGGCAGGCGTCAAGGAGCTGGTCGGCGGCGAAATCAAAACCTACACGGACATGACCAACGAAGCGCGCCAGGTAGCCGAGGACCGCATGATAGCCGAGGCGGAAAAGCTCGGCGCCGACGCCATCGTCGCCATGCGCTTCTCTGGAAGCTCCCTCGACCCCGGCGTCATCGAGATGCTGGCCTACGGAACCGCGGTGAAGTTCGTCTAACGTCTCCGCAGATTTCCAGAAATCACCGCGCAGGGGGCACGCGGCGGGCTTCGGGACTTTACAATCCCTTTACAAAACGAACGAAGCTACCGAAGGAGCCCGCCACCGATGCGCACCGACAACCCCGCCGCCCACTTCATTGCCGCAGGCGTGCTCGTAGCCGCGTACGCCCTGCTTGCGGCCCTTCTGCTGACCATCGACGTGCAACCGATAGCCGCCGACGGGACCAACGTCGGGCTTGCCGGCCTCAACGCGGCCGTGCACGCGGCAACCGGTGAGAACGGCCTGTTCTACACGCTTTCCGACGCGCTGGCGCTATTCCCCCTCGCCAGCATGCTCGTGTTCGGCGGCCTGGGGCTTCGGCAAATCATCACCCGCCGTTCGGCGGCGCGCGTCGACGACGACCTGCTGGCGCTCGGCGCGCTCTACGTGGTCATGCTGCTGCTGTACCTGCTGTTCAACCATGTGTCGCTCAACAACCGACCCGTTTTCGAGGACGGCATTTGCGAACCCTCGTTCCCGTCTTCCCACACGCTGCTCGCCGTCACCGCGCTCGGCGCCGCCATCACGCAGGCGAGGATGCGCTTGCAAGGCAATTGGCGCACGGCAGCCATCTGCGCATGCGCTCTGATCATGGTCGTGCTGGTCGCGGCGCGCCTGCTTTCCGGCGTCCACTGGGCAACCGACATCTTGGGCGGCGTCCTTCTCGGAACGGCGCTCGTCGCCCTCTACACGGGAGCCGCCGTCAAGCTGCGGGGCAAGGCGACGCGGGGAAAGCACGCGCGCATCTAGCCGGGGGATGCGGACAGTCGCCCCTTCAGGTCGAAATCCCGCTATTCCCAACCCTTCCATACATCGGGCTCGTACCCGACCGTCGCTTTCTTGCCGTTGCGCACGATAGGCTCGCGCAGCACCTGCTGGTTGTCGAGCACCTTCTCGAATTTCTGATCAGCGGCAAGGTAGCGCAAAAGCGTGACGGTGTCGCTGTCCTTCGCATCGGGGTTCACCAGCGCGTCAAGGCCGCCCACGGCCTGCATCACGCTGGTCAGCTCGCCTTTGCTCATGCCCTTTTCCTTCAAGTCAATGAATTGGAAGGGGATGCGCCGCTCCTTGAAGTAGCGCTGGGCCTTTTTGGTGTCGAAGCTTTTCTTGGTACCGAATATCTGAATGTTCACGAAAGTCCTTCCATTGGTCGCGCCGTTTGCCGGCACCCATCTCACGCCTCGCGCGCCTTGCCCGTACGCCCAACATGCACGCAGTCCGACTCCGAGCACAGCGCCTGCGCCCGCGCGTCGGCAATGACGCCCATGATATCGGAAAGGTCGCGCGCGGCGAAGCGATACGCCAGCTGCTGCGGCTGGGACCCGTCCGACGCACTGGCCTGCTCGACGCGCACGAACACGCATTCCACCTGCTCGTACCCCTGATTCAGAACCGCTGCCGCATAGCAGGTCGCCTGCAGCAGATGCTTTTCGCGCAGCTGCTCGGCCGTCTCGCCGGCGCTCCCTCCCGTTTTGTAGTCGATGACGAGCGCGGCACCCGCCGGCGCACCCGGCAACCCGGGCTCGTCGGTTTCGGCCAGCAAGTCGATCTCGCCCTCGAGGTATCCTTCGGACGGTTCCCCGCCCATGCGCAGCATGAAGGGAACCTCGGCACGAAGGCGTGCGCAGGCCGACGCCCTCACGGCAAGGTCGCTGGAAAACCAGCGGCCGCACGCCGCCATCAACCTGTCGAAGCTCTCGGGCGACAAGCCACAGGCGCGGGCGATGGCCACGCAACGCTCTTTCGACGGGCAGGCCAGCGCCTCGCCAGGCCTCCATGCGCATGCGGCGGCCTGCGCCACGCGATGGAATGCCGAACCGAAATCGGTCGCCTTGTCGGAGTCGTCGGCGAAGGCGGGCCCGCAAGCCCCTTCCACATCGCAAAGTGCGTCGCCATCCGCAAGCGAATCGACTCCCCCGTCCAGCACGAATGCAGCCGTTGCGTCCTGCACGGGGGCGTGATCGCCGGAAATGGACGAATAGCTGAACACGTCCGCACGCGCAGACGGCAACATTCGACCTCTCTCGGCCGGCGCGGGAGGCACTTCGACGATGTCGAAGAAAGCGGAATCGGCAGATTCGCCCTCGCACGACGCCGCATCGGGCGCGCCGACCGCATCGGACGTGCCGGCCGCATCGGGCGCATCGGCGGCTCCGTCTCCAGCGGCTTGCGCCGACGCTTCCCCGGCTTTAGCCTCATCAGGCGACAGCATCACGCACTCAACGCGCGCGGGCCGCTCGCCGCCAAAGGCGAAACCGGTGACGCCGGGCTCGAACGTCTGCCCATAACCGGCCAGAGCCGATTCGACATCCCCCCAACAGCTCTTCGAAAGCCCAGTCAGGTTGTCCTTCGTCGTCGTTCCCCGCATGGAGACGATCAAGCACTCCTTCGCGCGCGTCAACGCCACGTACAGAAGCCGGCGCGCCTCCGCAGCTTGACCGCTCTCCTCGTGCAGGCGAGCGACCGCACGCCGCAGCGCCGGCGTCGCGGCGGCCTTGACGGTAGCGGCGAGTTCGTCCTCCTCATATTCGGAAAAGGGCTGATAAGCCTTCGCCTTCGCCAGAGGGCAGGACGACTTCTCGGCAAGACGGGAAAGCGTGACGCCGCCGTCGAGACTCACGTAGGTTTTACCCTGGACATTGCACGTGAGCAGCGCGGACGAGCGCAGCGAATCGTCGCGCAGCTCCGCCACCGCGACAACGGGGAACTCCAAGCCCTTCGACGCATGGACGGTCATGATGCGCACGAAGTCGTCGCCACCCGCGGAAAGCGCGCCCGGAGCCTCGCGGGCCACCTCCACGCGACGAGCCAGCTGCTTTGCCACGCCGGCCGGGCCCACGCCGCCCGCGGCCTCGATTTCGCGCGCCATGCGGATGGCTTTGTACACGTTGGCCGCGCGGGCGAGCCCCTCGGGACCGGCGGCTTCCAGGCGCGAAAGCCACCCGGAAGCGGCCACCACGTCCTCGAGGATGCGCGAGAGGGCGACGCTTTCCAGCTGATCCTGCGCCCGGCGCATCACTTGCGCCGCACTGCGCAGCGCCGGCGACACCTCGCGCCCCGCGGCAACCGCCTTTTCCAGGCTGCGGAACCCCTGGTCAAGCGGGCGGCGGCGAAGAATGCCCGTATCGGGATGGCGGCTCGTCGCCAGCACAAGCAAATCGTCGGCGGAAAGCGCGAACAGCTCGCTTGAAACCACTTCGAACAGCGCCGCCGTCCATTTCGGGTTCGTGAGGGCCTGCGCCAAGCGCACCATGAGCGCGACCTCGGGCGCGCGATTGAAGATGGAACCCCCGGCGACCACGCACGCCAAGCCGCGCGCACGCAACGCCTCGGCATACACGTCGGCGCGCGTCATGCCGCCGAGCAGCACGACCATGTCCCCAGGAGACATTCCCTCGCGCACAAGGGCGGCAAACTCATCGGCGATACGGCCCGCCGCCGCGGCCACGGACTCGTCGGTCGAAACGCCCCTATACGGCTTGCAGGTCACCTGCACGCGCACGCGCGGCCCCTCCGAGCGAAACGGCCGCGCCACGCGCGCCTCGTCGCGACCCGGCGCAAGTGACATGAACTGCGCGCCGAACACCTCAGGCTGTTCGAAAATGCGGTCGCACAAGGCCAGCACATCGCGATGGCTGCGGAAATTGTCAGGCAGCTCGATCAAGCCGTCGGGGTTGGCGCGCCCCACATCGGCCAGATGACGATAGTACACCGACACGTCGGCCCCGCGGAACCGGTAGATGCTCTGCTGGGCGTCGCCGACGGTGCACAGGCGCGAAAAGCCCTCCCCCGCCAGGCGCTTGATCATGTCGACCTGCAGCTGGTCGGTATCCTGGAACTCGTCGATCATCACCAACTTGAAGCGGTTCTCGTAAGTGCGCGCGATGGCCGGATGGTCGCGCAGTGCCTTGTACGCCAGGGTGAGCAGGTCGTCATTGCCCAAAAGGCCCGCCTCGCGCTTGCGCCGCGCAAACGACGCCAGCGTCAGGCCCGCCAGGTCGATAAGCGTGTCGAGCAAGCTCGCGCTCCAAGCGCACCGGGCCTCCGCGCATATGCCGAGCAGCTGGTTCGCCAGATCGGGAGCCTGCTCGGCCCACGGCGTGTTCTTCCCGAAACCAAGCCCCGGAATCGCAAACGCGTTCAGCAGCTCGAGCAGTTTTCCATACGAAAGTGCCCGGGCCGCAGCTACGTCATCCAAAACCTCGCGCGCCTGCTCGATGGCCTTGTTCGTTTCATCGAGAAACTTGTCGCGGCGCGCGCCGGGTTTGACCTGCTCGGCAAGCGCCGCCGCATCTCCCGCCACCTCGCAAGCCTGCTCAAGCAGCATGACGGGGCCGGGCGATGCAGGCGGGCGAACGATGCAGCCCATGCCGTCGGGGCTTGCGGAAGCGGTCTTCACCAGCGTGCGCACCATGTCCTCGACCGACGCGGAGCCCATACCTCGCCCGGCGCGCCCCGTGAATTCAGAGAACAGCGCGTCGAGACGTTTCGCATCAAGCCCGTCGGCGACATTGACAAGGTCGTCCCGCCCGCCGAGCACCTCGTCGAGCGCCGCATCGAGCAAGGCGTCCGACGTGGCCTCGTCGGCAATGACGAACTGAGGATCGATCCCCAGTTCAAGTGCGTGGGCCCGCAGTATGCGCGAGCACATGCCATGAATGGTGGAAATCCAGGCACCGTCGACCTTCAGCGCCTGATCGGTCATGCCCTGCGCGCGCAGAGCCCCCTTCACGCGCGATTTAATTTCCCCGGCGGCTTTCGACGTGAACGTGATGGCCAGCACCTGGTCGATGTCGTCCAAATAACCGCATTCGAGCGCGTGCACGATACGGCGCGTCAGCGTGAACGTTTTCCCGCTGCCGGCGCCGGCGCTGACCGCGAGCGGGGCGTCGAGCGTATCGACGCATTTCTGCTGCCCTGGCGTGAGCGCCATGCTACGCCCTCCTTTCCGAACAGGCCGAAACCGGGCACCACTTGCACGCCTCGGGCGTTGCCGGGCACGGCGCGATATCGCCGGCGAGCATGCGCTCGAGCCCGGCTGCGATCGCTTCCTCGGTTTCGTCGAGCAATTGGGAGAACGACTCGCCCGACCAGGCGCAATCGTCGTGTTTCATATTCGGCAGGTGCGTCGCCTCCAGCACGCGGGCGTCGAAGGCGCCCGTCGCGAACGAGCGGCGCCCATAGCACACGTACAGGGCGCCGACCGGCTTAAGGCCAAGCGTGCGGCGCACCACCTGCGCATAGATGAGCGCCTGAACCTTGCCAAGCTTTCCCTCTTCGCGCGCCTTCAACGCGTACGCCTTGCCAAGCGACCCCTTGTAGTCGATGACGACGCAGCGGCCGGAATCGTCTATGTCGATGCGGTCCGCCGTTCCCTGCAGCTTGCAGCCCGCGTAGTCGACCGCCCCGCCGGCGGCCACGCCGTATTCCAGGTACGCCGGGTGGAACGTCGGCAGCAGACGAGCTTCGTAGTCCAGGTAATCCATCAGCTTGCGCTCCAGCTCCTCGGCGGCGCGGCGCTCAAGCTCGTTGGTTGCTATCAGGCGGTTCTCGTTCGTGCGCATGCCCGCCTGCATCGCACGGTGGCGGGCCAGCACGTCGGCCATGAGTTCGCGCGCAGCCGGCAACGTCTCGGGCGTTACCTTCGCCAGGCCCAGGTCCTCGGAAAAATGCCGATAGAAGCTGTAGAGCGCGTTGTGTGCGAAATCGCCCATCTGGGCCGGGCCGAAGCCCTCGTCGATGTCGTCGAGGCGCAGCCTGCGCTCGGCGAACCACTTGTAGGGGCACTCGAGGTAGCTTTCGATCTGCGACGGGGACAGGCACGGGCGGTCGAGCACCTCCCCGCCGGAAAGCACGCGCGGCAATACCACCAAAGGACGGCGCGCGTCGGACACCTCCCCCGTCCTCGGCCAGGGAATCCGTTCAACCACCGTGGGTTTCGCGTCAGCTGCAGCGCAGCAATGGTTGCCGAATAGCGCGTCCTCGCCGCGCAAGATCATGCCCGCCTGAAGCACCGGCGGCAGGGCATAGGGGTTATCGATATCGTCGGTGGCGGTGAGGTCGTCGCGATAGCAATCCACGAACTCCTCCAGCACGACGCACGGGTACGCCGGCTCGGCAGCGGCGTCGTTGAGCGGGCGCTCCAAAACCAGGCAGGTGCGCGGCAGGTGTTCGCACGCGAAGAAGTTCCGTCGCATCACGGAAAGCGCGTCGTCGGTGCGGTCGCAGCCCAGCTTCGCCAAAAGGCTCGATGCCGCATCCTCGGAATCGGACGCGCGATACGACGCGCTGTCGAGGTCGGCGATAATAGCAAGCTCGCACGAGCCCGCGCCCGCCCGAGCCGCCGTGCGCTGGTCGCATATAAGCACGTCGGGGCTGGTGGCGGGCTCGACATCGCGCGGGGCGACCATGCGCGAGACATCCACACGCGTGCGCGCGAGCTCATCCAGGCACGCCTGCGGCCCAAGACCCGCCGCAACCGCGGCCTCGCACACGCGCCGAAGGGCGGCCACGGCGGAAAGCTGCTCGGATCGCCACGACTCCGAGCGGTTGGTCATCGAGAGCACCTGGCGCTCCACCTCGGCAAGCACTTCGTACTCAGCCGGGTTTTCCGCCACCGCGCAAAGCGGCGCAAACAAGGGGCAGCGCGCGGAAAGCTCGGCCCTCACGGAGGCACGCGTCATCACGCGATCGCCTCGCGCATCCGCATCGAACGCGAAGGCGAACTTCCTCGAGGCGCCCGAGAGGGGCGACAGCAGAAAGTCGGCGATGTCGGCGCGGTCCCATGCCTCGACCTCAACCGAGGGGAAATCGCCGTATGCCGGCGTCACCAGCGGGGCGCTCTTTTCGCCCCCTGCCTCCAAGAAGCGGCACAGCCCCAGCCATGCACGCCCGAAATCGGTTTCCGAGAACGCGCGGCTCCCCCGCAAGGCGACCGTCGCCCCCTCGCGGCAAAGCGCGCCCGCCATGCGCCCGAACAGCTCCACCGGGTCTTTGGCGGCGATGACCACGGAAGCGCATCCCGGACGCGCAGCACCGTCGTCGCCACCCATTACCTGGGACAACGCCTGCGAAGCGACGTCGGCGAGCAGCGCCGGCTGAGCCTGGCGCCCCGACGGGAAGGCGAAGCGCACGTCAACGCCCGCAGGCGCCGGGACAGGCCCTTCCCCACCGGCGGCCAGGTGCTCGACGACTTCCATCCAAGAGCAGGACGCGAAGAACGCCCGCTGCTGCAACGAAAGCGGCGCGCATCCTTGAACGAGCACACGCAGGGGGCGCCTCGGCAGCGCGGCCGGCAACAGCGCAAGCGCATCGCCCGCCTCGACAAGGCCCAAACCGCCCAGTCGCTGCCGATAGGCATGCACCGCGCGAAGAACCGAGCGCTCCTGAGGCGCCAGGGGCTCTTCCCCGCCATCGCCCGAGCCGAAGGCCTGCTCCGCGTCGGCTGCAAAACCCGATGCCTCGAAATCGGGATCCCCGGCGCAAACGGCGAGAACGGCAGCCTCGAAGGAAGCAAGCCCCGCCCCGTCGCGCACGCAGCGAGCCGCGACGCGATCGGCCCCGCGTCCAACCTGCTCGAAAAGGCCGAGCTCCTCGCAAACCGAACGCATGAGCATGTCACGCGTAAGGGTGTCAACCAAGCCCCGCCCGTCGCCGAACAGGCCCCAAGCGTCGGCCACCCACGATGCGAACGTGGTTGCGCGAGCCCCGAAAGCCGATGCCGCGCCGGCAACGGCCTCGTCGGCCGCGCCCTTACGCCATGCAAGCGCCTCAGCCTGCGAGGGGAGCAGCACGACGTCGAAATGAGTGTTGTTCTTGAAAGTATCCATGCGTCCCATTCTATCGCAGCACCCTGTTCTCACCTGTCCCACGAACGGGACTGGCGGCGCGATATTTCGAACTTTGCCGAAATATTCGGAAAGCCCTAACGCCCGCACGCTTCCCCGAAATGCCCCGAGCAACACGAAGGCCCCCGATCGGGGGCCTTCGCCAGCCGACGCGAAACCGCCGGCAACTAACGCATGCGGGAAGCGAACCTCCCCTTACGCGCCCTTACTCGCCGTCGTACATGGCCTTTAGGCGCGTGAGGTGCTGGTAACGCTCGATGGCCGCGGCCTCGTTGCGCTCGAACAGCTCGCCGGCACGCTCGGGGAACTCGCGAGTCAGGCGGCTGTAACGCGCCTCGTTCATTAGGAACTCCTGGTAACCGCCCGCCGGCTCCTTGCTGTCAAGCGTGAACTTCTTGCCCGCAGCGGCGTCGGGGTTGAAGCGGAACAGGTTCCAGTAACCGCAGTCCACGGCCTTCTTCATCTCGGACTGGCAGTTGACCATGCCGCCCTTGATGGAGTGCATCTCGCAGGGCGAGTACGCGATGATCAGCGACGGTCCGGGGTATGCCTCGGCCTCGGTGATGGCCTTGAGCGTCTGCGCGGGCTTTGCGCCCATGGCGATCTGCGCGACGTAGACGTAGCCGTAAGCCATGGCGATCTCGGCAAGGCTCTTCTTCTTGATGTCCTTGCCGGCCGCGGCGAACTGCGCCACCTGGCCGATGTTGGAAGCCTTCGACGCCTGGCCGCCGGTGTTGGAGTAGACCTCGGTGTCGAAGACGAACACGTTGACGTCCTCGCCGGAAGCGAGCACGTGGTCGAGTCCGCCGTAACCGATGTCGTAGGCCCAGCCGTCGCCGCCGAAGATCCAGATGGACTTCTTGGCCAGGTACTCCTTGTGGTCGAGGATGCGGCTGGCGGCCTGACCAGCCTCGCCGCCGGCGGCAACCGCCGCGGGCAGCGCCGCAATCAGCGCGTCAGCCGCAGCCCGCGAGGCGGCCTTGTCGCCGCGGGAGTCGAGCCACGCCTGGGCCTCGTCGGCGGCAACGCCGGCCGCGATGAGCTTCTCGGCGTCGGCAGCCAGCATGGCGTTGACGGCCTCGTAACCCAACAGCATGCCCATGCCGTGCTCGGCGTTGTCCTCGAACAGGCTATTCGACCACGCCGGGCCATGACCCTGCTTGTTGACGGTGTAAGGCGAGGTGCCGGCCGGACCGCCCCAGATGGACGAGCAGCCGGTGGCGTTGGAGATATACATGTGGTCGCCGTAGAGCTGCGTGATCAGGCGGGCGTAAGCCGTCTGCGCGCAACCCGCGCACGCGCCGGAGAACTCCAGCAGCGGCTGCTTGAACTGGCTGCCACGCAGGGTGGCGTCCTCGATCTGCGGCTTGTCAGCAACTTCCTTGACGCAATAGTCGAACACGTCCTGCTGATCGAGCTCGGCCTCCACGCCCGTCATGGCGAGCGCCTCGGAGGGGCAGGCCTTCACGCACACGCCGCAGCCCATGCAGTCGAGCGGGCTGATGGCCAGCGTGTACTTCAGGTCCTTGACCTTGCCCTTCATATCG
>CAVBAM010000012.1:0-13608 GCA_963593315.1 Candidatus Methanomethylophilaceae archaeon
CGCTCGGCGTCCTCGTCGTTGATCTCGATGAACGACTCGCCCGAAATCTCGTTGAGGCCCGGCGTCTTGTCGGTCATGGCGCACGCGTTGTACTGCGCCAGCACGCGGCCCGTCGTCAGGATGAGCGGGAAATCGTCATCGGGCTGCTCGGCCGAAGGGATGTACTCCGCCAGCGAGTACGCGCCGATGCCGCGCGTGAATTTCCCCACGTGCATGATGGGCGTGCCCGGATGGTCCGCGCTCGTGCACGGCCACTGCAAGCCCCGACCGGCAACCTCCACCGAGTCCAGACGCGCATGGCTGATGCCGTGGAAGCTCGGCGTGAGCTCGGCGATTTCGTCCATGATCTGCGCACTCGTCAAGTACGGCTGCGCGTAGCCCATGCGATTCATCAAATCAATGAAGATATCGGTGTCCAGGCGCGTTTGCCCCGGAATGGTCACCGCCGTGCGGATGCGCTGGACGCGGCGCTCGGTGTTGCTGAACGTGCCTTCCTTTTCCGCATAGCTGCGCCCGGGCAGCACGACGTCGGCGTACTTGGCCGTTTCGGTGAGGAACAAATCGTCCACCACCAAGAAGTCGAGCGACTCGAGCGCATGGATGACATGCGTGGTGTCCGGGTCGGTGCGGACCGGGTCCTCGCCGAAGATGAACAGGCCCTTGATGTCGCCCGTGATCATCTTCGGGAAGCAATCGGTAGCGTAGGTGCCCTTCCACTTGGGAATCTCGACGCCCCAGTGCTTCTCGTAGCGCTCCATGACCTCGGCGTTCGCAAGCTTCTGGTAGCCGGGGAAATCGGCCGGGGTTGCGCCCATGTCGCAGGCGCCCTGCACGTTGTTCTGGCCGCGCAGGGGGTTGACGCCGCAGCCGGGCTTTCCGTAATTGCCCGTAATCATCGCGATGTTCGAAAGCGACATGACGCCCTCGGTGCCGCCGGTGTGCTCGGTGACGCCCAGGCAGTACACGATGGCCGCCGCACCGGCCTCGCCGTAGGTGTGCGCCGCCGCGACCAGGTCGCGCGCGTCGATGCCGCAGATTTCCGCCACGTACTCGGGCGTGTAGCGCTCGACCATGGCGGCGAAATCGTCGAAGCCCTCGGAGCGCTCGTCGATGAACGCGCGGTCGATCAGGCCCTCGTGAATGAGTTCGCGGGCCATGCCGTTGGCGAACGCCACGTTGGTGCCCGGCTTGAGCTTCAGGTGGACGTCGGCGAGCTTCGACAGGCCGATGTCGCGCGGATCGACCACGATGAGCTTCGTCCCGCGCTCGGCGGCGCGGCGGATCTGCATGCCGATGACCGGATGCGCCTCTTCGGGATTGCTGCCCACCAGCATGATGACGTCGGCGTTCTCGGCGATGTCGGTGATGGGATTGGTCATGGCGCCGCTGCCGAGCGTCTGCGCAAGGCCGGCGACGGAAGGACCGTGGCAAACGCGGGCGCAGTTGTCCACGTTGTTGGTCTTGAAGGCGCAGCGGGCCATCTTCTGCAGCATGTAGATGTCCTCGTTGGCCGAGCGGGCACAGGCGAACGCCGCCAGCGACTGCCCGCCGAACTCGTCGCGCAGGGCGCCCAAGCGGCTGGCGACCAGGTCAAGCGCCTCGTCCCAGGTGGCGGGCTCAAGTTCGCCGCTTTCGGGATTGCGCACGAGCGGCGTGGTCAAGCGCTCGGGGGAATGCACGAAGTCGAAGCTGCCGCTGCGGCCCTTCACGCACAGAAGGCCGTGGTTGGAAGGCCCGTCAACCGGCTCGGCGTCCACGATGCGGCCGTCCTTGACGACCAGGTTGTACTGGCAGCCGGTGGCGCAATGCGGGCACGTGGTCTGGACTTTCGTGACTTCCCATTCGCGATATTCGTGGCGGCGCTTCTCGACCAGCGCGCCGGTCGGGCACGCCTCGGCGCAGTTTCCGCAGCTCTCGCACGCGGTGGTGTCCCAATTGGGCCCGAACGGCGCCTCGATGACGGTGCGCACGCCGCGCTTGCCCGTCTTCAGCACATGGTTGCGGGCGGCATCGTTGCAGGCCCCCACGCAGCGCTGGCACGCGATGCACAAATTGGGGTTGAACGACAAGAACGGGTTGGAATCGAGCACGGGCTTGTCCTTGGGAGGAGCCGGGAAGCTGGGGGCCTCGACGCCCACCTCGCGCGCGACGGCCTGCAGCTCGCACGCGCCGTTCTTCATGCAGCTGAAGCAGAAGTTCGTGGAATTGAGCCCGTGGGCGGAAATGAGCAGGTCAACCGCCATGCGGCGATATTCCAGCACGCGCTCGGTGGCGGTGTTGACGACCATGCCGTCGCTAGCCGGCGTGGTGCAGGCGGGCACGGGGGCGGGCTGGCCCTCCACCTCGACCACGCACACGCGGCACGACCCGATGGCGCTACGTTCGGCCATGTAGCACAGCGTGGGGATATGGATGCCGGCTTCGCGGGCAACTTCCAGAACGGTCTGCCCTTCGCGCGCCTCAAGCTCGCGCCCGTCAATGGTGATGCTAGGCATACTGGATACGCCCCCCTTCGCAAGCACCCGCGCCGAAATGGTCGCAGCGCAGGCAACGTCCGCATTCCTGCATGGCCTCTTCCGTGCTCATGGGAACCTCCACGCCCTCGAAATCGGCCTTGCGCTCGCGCGTCGGGCGCTCGAGCACCTCGACGCGGCCGTACGCTGCGCGGTCGTTGGGAGCAGGCAGGGGAACCTCCACGCCGCAGTCGAGCGTGTGGTTGAAGCCGAGCATGTCGTCGATATTGCGGGCCGCAACCTTGCCGGCGGCGATGGCCTTGATGACCGTGGCCGGGCCGGTTTGGCAGTCGCCGCCCACCAGCACGTTGGCCCCCGTTGCCGGATCGGCCCCGCGCGCTTCAAGCGCCTCGGGGTTCATCTGGGCGAACAGGTGCTCATCGGCCTTGAACTCGCCCCATTCGGCGGCCATGCCGAATTCCTCGAACGGCGCGGAGACGATGTTCTGGCCCACGGCGATGAGGACGATGTCGGCCGGGATGCGCATCTGCGGCTTGTCCGCGGCGACGGGCGCCGGGCGGCCGCGCTTGACCGGGCCGATCATCTGCGGGTCGGTCAGAAGCGCCGCCACGTTGCCCTCGGCGTCCTTTTCGATGGCGGCCGGCGCTTGCAGCACGACCATTTCCACGCCCTCGGCAATGGCCGATTCGATTTCGGCGGGAAGCGCAGTCATGTCGGAGATGCGGCGGCGATAGGCCACCGACACCTCGGAGGCGCCGGCGCGCACGGCCGTGCGGCAGCAGTCCATGGCCACGTTGCCGCCGCCGATGACGACGACCTTCTTGCCGGTGAAGTCGGGATAGTCGCCGTCGCCAATGCGTCCGAGCAGGTCAACGGCGGAAAACACGCCGTTCGCGTCGGTGCCGTCGATGCGCAGGCCCTTGCCAGTCTGCGCGCCGATGGCCACGTAGACGGCGTCGTAGTCGTCGGCGATCTGCGCCATGCGCGCGGCGTCGACGGTCGTTTCGGTATGCACGGTGATGCCGCCAACGGCCAGGATGCCGTTGATGTCCTCGTCAAGGCGTTCGCGCGGGAAGCGGTAAGCGGGGATGCCGTAGCGCATCATGCCGCCGAGCTGCTTGCGCTCTTCGAACACATCGACGTCATGCCCCATGAGCGCGCAGAAGTACGCGCAGGTCATGCCGGAGGGGCCGCCGCCGATGACGGCGACGCGCCGACCGGTACGCGGGGCGCGCTCAGGCACGGGCACCTGATCGGCACGCGCATGCTCGCAAGCGTATTCCTTGATGCCGCGGATGTTCAGCGGCGCGTCGATGAGCGTGCGGCGGCAGCGCTTCTCGCAGGGGTGCTCGCACACCAGGCCGCACGCGGTGGGGAACGGGTTGTCCTTGCGGATCATCTGCACGGCGCCGGCGTTGTCGCCCGCGGCGACGAGCGCGATGTAAGCGGGCACGTTGACGTGCGCGGGGCAGAAGGTCTCGCAGGGCACGGACTGCTGCACGCCGGCGCGGCACACGTGCGCCGAAAGGTGGCTTTCGACTTCCTTCGCGAAGGTGTCCAGACCCTCGAGCAGGGCATTCGCCGCCTCGTAGCCGATGGCGCAGTCGGACGTGTCGCGGATCATCTCGGCCAGCGCGCGCATGCGCTCGACCTCGGCCCCATCGGCCTCGCAGTCAACCAGATGGCGCAGCATGGCGGCCACCTGCGGCAAGCCGTCGCGGCACGGCACGCATTTGCCGCACGTTTGCAGCGCGCCTTCCTCAAGCAACGTAAGCTGCTGCGCAAGCGGGCACATGCCCGGCGGCATGGCATCAACCCGGCGTTTCTGCCGGTCAAGGAACCCGCCGATGCGGCCGTCGTCAGCGGCCGCCGGCGCGATCGATATCATCGTCACGGTCTCGTCTCCCCCGTTTCATCCCGCGCGAGGCGGGTCGTACTGATAAATCGGCACGGCGCGACATGCCGATTGCTTTAACCCTCGATATTATTCACGCGCGCGCTTTCCGAATTGTTACCGGAGCGCTCTTCCATAGCAAAAGCAGAAGGTCATACGCACTTTTCGCCGCGCCTGCGTTACAGCGCGGCCTTGATGGCCGTCAGCAGTTCGTCGAAAGATTCGAATGCGGGAACCTCGGGGTGCTCGGCCTTGATCTCGGGCGTGCTTCGGAACAGGAAGCCCGCCTTGCTGGCCTTGATCATCCCCAGGTCGTTGTAGCTGTCGCCCGATGCGATGGTTTCGAAGCCGCACGAATGCAGCGCGCGCACCGTGGTCAGCTTCGTCTGGTCGCAGCGCATGCGGTAGCCGGTGATGGTGCCGTCGGCGGCCACTTCCAGCGTGTTGCAGAAGATGGTCGGCCAGCCGAGTTTCTTCATGATGGGCTGGGCGAACTGCTCGAACGTGTCGCTGATGATGATCACCTGGGAAAGGCTGCGCAGCTCGTCGAGGAATTCGCGCGCGCCGGGCACCGGGTCGATGCCGGCGATGACTTCCTGGATTTGCGGCAGGCCCAGTCCATGCTGGCGTAGGACGTCCAGGCGGAAACTCATCAGCTTGTCGTAATCCGGCTCGTCGCGCGTGGTGCGGCGCAGGTCGGGCACGCCCGCCGCCTCCGCGAACGCAATCCAAATCTCCGGAGCCAGCACGCCTTCCAAATCCAGGCACACGACGTTCATTCCCATGGCGCATCCTTTCGCGCGTTTTGCGCGGACACGTCTTTCCCGGCGGCCGCGCTCGTTACAGGTTTCATGCGCACCAGCTTACGGCAGCCCCAACGCGCGGTTCCCCACGTTCCGGCCAAAGCCAAAACCCGCCGGGGGACGGCAGAAGGACGGCAACCCTTCCCCTACCCCAAGTACCTTCTCAGCACATCAACGCGCGGCGAAGCATCAGTGAGTACCTTGTCAACGACAGAAGCAACATCCTTGTCTTCGACATTGATAGCTGGAGATTCGAAACCGGCGACAATTTCCGCAACAACGCGATCGAACGAGCCCAATGAAACATCGCAGCTCATTGATATAGCCATGATGTCTCGCTCGTCAATCTCCGCCAACTCCCTATGCGTGCCGATATCAAACGGCATGCGCGTGGAGTAACCACTCAAGGGGATGCAGGTCACATCATACATAGGGGCCAATCTTCTGCCCGTCCACGCCTCGTTGTAAAGCAACGAGCTATTCTTCAGATGCGCGTCGGAATTACCCACTGCATAGTTGAACACCAGGCGCTTGGCAAGCTCCAGCCGGTCCTCAACAGGCGCATCGGAGGCCTCGTTTACGAGATTCGCCATGTACTCGATATAATCCACCGCCACACCGTTAGGCTGATACTTATAGAAAGGCTGAAGCCCGAGCGCTTGGCAGAAATCTTCTTGGTGCAAACGCATAACGGATCTTTTGCCCTGCCCCGACCAGCACCTATCGTAGCGTTTCACGGAAATCGCACCCGGAACACCCTGTACAAGATCGACTTCAGCGACGTCTATTCCACAGGCTTGGGCCAAAAGAGAACAGCTCAACTCGTTGATGGCCAGCTCCTCTTCGCCGCTGCGCGACATTTTGACGATATGCGTCGAAGCAGCACTACCGTACGGCACCAGCCAATCGCCGATACCGGCCGATGCCGCGTTCATGCCTTCAGGAAGAGCCCATGCAACCTTCGACTGGGCACCGGAAAGCGACAGCCGCGTCGAGCTTGCAACTTCGGCGGCAACACGAACGGGATTTTCCCTCATGGCAGCAACAGCCTGCTCCGTCAGGAACTCATACCTTGGCAGGAAACACTCTTCCGACTCGCCTTCGGGAACAAACGTCAGCGCTCCGACGCTTTCACACCCAAGACGCCGAAGAAGCAGCGGCCAGTTGTTTCGCGCAACTTGGTACATCTGCGCCAGGTTGCCAAGCGTGTCCCCCTCGGGAAGCAACCCTTGCAGAAACGGGGAGATTTCCGCTGCGGCATACGCCTCTTTCCGTAATGGCAACCTTTCGGAAATACCCAGGTCGCATATACCTTGATGGTCATTTAGATATGCCGAATCGTACGAAAAGGAAGCGTTCGAGCCGTCGTCGGCAGCGATGATCGAGCCAATTAGCAGGCGATTGACCGGAGTATCCCGATAAACAGCAATCTCCACGTTAGCTCCCCCTTACAACAGCATAGAGGTCGATTCCGATCTCTCGACAGACACGTATGACCTGCTTGATGTTTCCTCCCGCCACGCCGCGCTCGAGTTCGCCGATAAAACGGGGCGAGCATTTGCACGCCCGAGCCAGGTCAACCTGAGTCAGACCAAGCTCCTTTCGACGAGCGCGAACAATATCACCGAGGTCAAGAGCATCGC
This sequence comes from Candidatus Methanomethylophilaceae archaeon, assembly GCA_963593315.1. Classification (GTDB taxonomy): domain Bacteria; phylum Actinomycetota; class Coriobacteriia; order Coriobacteriales; family Eggerthellaceae; genus Senegalimassilia. The sequence goes on from CAVBAM010000012.1 coordinate 6,815, forward strand.
GTATTTTTCCTTTTGGGGCCTTCACTTTAGGAGGGAGAAAGCCGTCCATGTGCACCTCGCTTTGCAAAAACATCCCATTTGGGAATATTCTATCACATGTTCAGAAAAACTTCCCGAATGGGATTATTTTGCCTTCTTACCACTTGCTCAGCCGCACCCTTGCGGAAAGGGCATATGCCCTACCGCTAAATCCGTGTCCAGCAAACGAACCCCATCGACGAAAAAGCCCCTCGCTGCTTCGAGCTGCAAGGGGCTTCGCGGTTGGGGCGGCTTCCCGTGGTTTCACGGAGCGCGGGCTTTCAGCCTGCTGCTACTCCACGCCCACGATGACGTCGGTGGACTTCACGATGGCGAGCGCCGCATCGCCCTCGGCCAGGCCGAGCTGCTCGATGGCCTCGTTGGTGATGGAACCCTTGATGCGGCTGCCGTCGGCGGTCTCCAGGGTGACATGGCCGTTGACGGCGCCCTCCTTCACCTCGACGACGGTGCCGGCAATCTGGTTGCGGGCGGAAATGCCGGCGATGCGCTCGGTGCCGGCGGCGAACATGACGTTGGTGGCCTTCACGATGGCGACGGCGTCCATGCCTTCCTTCAGGCCCAGGTCCTTGATGGCTTCCATGGTGATGTCGGCCTTGATGGTGGTGGAGCCCAAATCGATGGCGACGACGCCGTTGACGGCGCCTTCCTTAACGCTGGCGATGGTTCCGGAAAGCTGGTTGCGAGCGGAGATCTTCATGATGCGCTTCCTTTCGGTTGGCCCGCCGCGCAGGCGGGGAAATGTCATGGCGCGCGGGCGCCTGGTTGCTAGGTTGCGCGACCGGGGCGTTCTCGTCTGCGGGCTTTGCCCCCGCTCCGTTCGCGACGATTGCAGTATCGCAGGGCGGCGGCACCGGCGGAAGGCAGTTGGCGAAGACGGCCTTCGTTCGCATCGTTTCGTGCACGCTCGTGCATTTTCGCGCACGATTTCGTGTGCGAACAAGCGGCTATCACCAAACAGCGAACTTCGCGGTTTCCAGCGACCAATGAACATCGCGAACGTAATTCTGCAGCTCATCGGCCTTGCCCTGCTCGAACAGCTCGACTATGCGGCGATGTTCTTCGTTTGCCTTGCCCATGTTCGTCAATGACAGCGCGTCATCATTTTCGTACGAACGCTTCGAAAGCGACTTCGTCAAATCGTGCAGCAGGCGCGTAAGCCTCGCATTGCCACAACGGTCGTAATAAAAATGATGGAACTCCGTCTGCAACGCGTAATAGCGCTGCGGCAGATTGTTCTTGATGGCCAAATCCATAGAGTCGCATAGAAACCGAAGCTGGGCCAAGTCTTCCTTCGCAAGGTTCGGCAGCGCCAAATACGCCGCACGCCCATCAAGCGGCCCAATGGTTTGGAACACCTCGCGTGCATCGTTTTCGTCAAAGCCGCTGACCACATAACCTTGCCTTGGCGAGCCCGACAGAAAGCCATCGTTGGCAAGCCTTCCTAGAGCCTCGCGCACCGGCGTGCGGCTTACCCCCAGCGCATCGCACAACGAAAGTTCAACAACCCTACCGCCTTCAACAAACTCACCGGTTTCAATTTTCGCGACCACATAGTCGTACACCTGCTCGCTCAACGGCGTGAACCCCGACATACACACCCTCCCCTCTTGCGGAAATATACTTGCATCGTATTGTATACAAAGAAAACAATCAATGCGTAAATACCTGTATTATCGTCTATTTTTTAAACCTCACCAGCGCTTATTCCAAATTGCATTCCTCGCTGATACTGTATGCAACATCAAAGGGGCAGTAAGGGGCCCCTCAGGTACGCCAAAGCGAAAGGAATCCATCATGGCAAGCAATTTCACCCACGCAATCGTCCGACGCCCCTCCCATTCCGTCATCGACGGCATTGCCGATTTCACCGATGAAGGAAAACCCGTCTACGAGCTGGCGCTGCAGCAGCATGACGCGTACATTGCCGCCCTCGAGGCCGCAGGTGTTGAGGTTACTGTGTTGCCCGCGCTGGAAGAGTTCCCCGACAGCGTGTTCGTGGAAGACACCGCCGTCGTCACGCCGAAGGGCGCCGTCATCGACCGCCCGGGCGCCGACAGCCGCCGCGAAGAGGCCATGCTCATGCTTCCCACCCTCAAGAAGTTCTTCTCCGACGACCAAATCAAATTCATTTCCGAGCCCGGCACCTTGGAAGGCGGGGACGTAATGATGGTGGACGACCATTACTACGTCGGCCGCAGCGCGCGCACCAACGACGAGGGCTTCCGCCAGTTCACCGAAGCGCTTGCCGAGTGGGGTTTCACCACCGAGCAGGTACCCGTTGAGCACATCCTGCACCTCAAGACCGGCGGCACGTACGTAGAAGACGGCAACCTACTGGTCAGTGGCGAATTCAAGCAGGCCGCCGCATATCGTCGCGGCCAATTCAACCTGTTCGAGGTTCCCGACGAGGAAGCCTACGGCGCCGATTGCGTGCGCATCAATGACCACATCATCATGGCCGCCGGCTATCCGGCAGTAAAAGCCCAGCTGCAGGCCTGGGGTTACAAAAACATCATCGAAGTCGAGATGAGCGAATTCCGCAAGATCGACGGCTCCATCACCTGCCTGTCCCTTCGTTTCTAACGCAACTCAACCGCACGCACCGGCATAGACCGGCTGCGTTCCCCCTCTGCCGCGCCCGCAACCGGTCCGCTTGGCAAAACCGACTTGTTGCCGGGCGCGGCTCTTGTTTGGAAGGAGGGCATCGTGTCCACCACGGAAATGGAAAAGGGCACCAAACAGGCCGGCATCGGGTTATTCGGGCTTGTCGGCCTGGTGGTAAGCTCGTGCATTGGAACCGGGGTCTTCGCCCTTACCGGGCAATTGGCGTCAGTCGCATCCCCCGGCGCCACCGTAATCGCCTGGCTTATTGTTGGTTGCGGTTTTTTGGCCTTGGCGTTGTCGCTCAATAACCTTATGGCTAAAAGACCTGACGTGAACAGCATTTTCGCCTATGGTACCGAGGGGTTCGGATCCCTTACCGGCTTCGTTTCGGGCTGGGGTTACTGGTTGTCCGCGTGGCTTGGCAACGTGGCGTTCGCCACCATCCTCGCGTCGACCATCGGCTACTTCATCCCCTATTTCCTGCCGGGAAACAACATCGGGTCGATTGCGCTAGCTTCGATAATTAACTGGGCAATCGTGCTGCTCATCATCCGCGGCGTTGAAAGCGCGTCGTTTCTCAACGCCGTCATCATGGTCGTCAAAGTGTCGGCACTGGTTGTATTCATGCTATTTTGCGGCATTGCGTTCAACGCAGGTGTTTTCACCGCCGATTTCTGGGGCAACGTCTACAACGCCGCCATCGAGGCAGGCGCCAACGGCTCCGATGGGGCGGCGCTCGGCAGCATCCCCACTCAGGTTTCCAACTGCATCATCGTTATGATGTGGGTGTTCATCGGCGTGGAAGGCGCGAACATAGTAACCGCGCGTGCCAAGAAGCGCTCGCAAGCGGGAACCGCCACGGTTCTTGGCCTTATCATTGTGCTGGTGCTATACCTAGGCGCATCGCTTTTGCCTTACGGCATCATGCCGTATTCGGAAGTGGCGGCGCTTGATTACCCCGCGATGCTGTACGTGTTCGAGCACGTTGCTCCCGGCTGGGGCGGGGCGTTCATTGCCATTGCCATGTTGTTCTCGGGCTTCGGCTGCTGGCTGTCCTTCACGCTGCTGCCGGCGGAGGTTACCAAGGACATGGCGCACGATCATCTGCTTGGTTCTTGGTGGGCTAAGCTCAATCCCGCAAAAGCTCCGCGCAATTCGCTCATCGTCGTAGGTTGCTGCACACAAGTCTTTATGATTTCGCTGCTGTTCACCGAGGATGCCTACAACTTCGCGTTGTCGCTTTGCACCTGCTCCATCGCCATAACGTGGGCACTTGCGGCGGCCTATCAGGCGAAACTGTCGCTTAAAGAGCGCGACGTCGCGCAGTCGGTTCTCGGCCTTGTAGCTCTGGCGTTTTTGGTAATCGGAACGCTGCTTTCCGGCTGGCAGTATCTACTCTTGTGCTGCATAGGGTATCTACCTGGATTTTTCTTCTACGCGAAAGGCCGCAAAGAGTTCGGGGAGCCGGCATTTGAGCGCCAAGATTACGGCATCGTGGCCGTAATCACCACCTGCGCAGTAGCGGCCTTGGCTCTTCTGGCCGTAGGCGTTATTACCGTGTAGCTTTCGCTATCTCACGCGCAGGATGACGTATTCGTTGAGGTTGCCCGTTTTGCCGTCGGCGGCGAAGCGGGCAACCGGACGCTCCTACTCCCTATGCCCCCAACAAGGCTACAGGAATAACGAATACACCATCATCCCGCTTATAAGCCAATTTTCCGCGTCCAACGACAACCGCCAAAAACACGGGCTCGGCATTACGCGCAGCGGGGTTCGCCGTCATCTTGTCACGAAGTTTCTTCAAATTCGCAGCACCTTCATCGGCTTTCGTATCGCTGAGCTTCACTTCAATGCCAGCCCATGAGCCACCGGACTCGATGATAGCGTCGACTTCAAGCCCCTGATCGTCGCGATAATAGAACACCTCGTTGCCAAGGCCCGCATATGTCGAGAGGAAAACGCGCAGGTCGCGAATCACCAGATTCTCGAACAGCATTCCCAAGGTTTGCGTATCGCGCAACAGTTTTTCAGGAGTCGCGCCGATCAGCGCCGCTGCCAACGAGGGGTCGCAAAAATACCGCTTCGGCTTCACCCTCACGCGCGCTTTCGAACGCATAGGCGGCTCCCACCCACGCAAACCCTCCGTTAGCTTGAACCTGTCGAACATATCAAGATACGCAGCAACGGTATCGACATCCGGGCCCGATCCCCTACCCGGCGCATCCTTCGCCAGAGTTTTATACGTTACCGCCTGGCTTACGTTCATCGCCAACGCCCGAAGCAACGCCAGCGCCGTCTCGGACGAACGACCTTCTTCGATAACGTTCACGTCAAGAACCGACTGAATATACTGCGCCGCCGTCTCCGCCGCCGCTTCATCGGAAAGCCCGATGTTGGCGGGCCAGCCTCCCCGACAGCACCAGCGCGCCACGTCGACGAGCCCCGTTTCTTTCTGCGCGGGCCTGAAACCCTCACCATCCAGAAGCGCACGCAACGACACCTTCGCTTCGCCCTCGCCCGACTCGCACAATGCCATAGGCCTCATGGAAAGGCGCGCGATTCTGCCTGTTCCGGAATGGCGAACCTTGTCGCGCTCAGAGGCTTTCAGGGCAGTTGAGCCGGTAAGCAGCAACGAGCCTCGCCTGTTTCCCGATTCGTCCACGAAACGCCGTGCGGCGTCCCAAACCTCGGGCACCTCTTGCCACTCGTCAACAAGGTGAGGAGTCTCACCCATGAGCGCGAGCGAGGGATCCATCTCCGCCGCATTGCGCTCGGCAGGATCGTCGAGCTTCGTCATGCTCGCGCACCGAGTACGAGCCGTCCATGTCTTACCGCACCATTTCGGCCCGTTGATTTCCACGCAGCCGAACGACTCCATAAGGGAGTCGAGACGTTTTTCTATAAGACGCGGCCTATAACCTTCAGGAGTAAGATTTTTTGCGTTTGACATGGTGATACCTTTCGCATTATAAGTACTATTCGGTATTTTACACCATTACGAATCGGTATTTTATAGGTTTCTTATTCGGTAAATTATGCGATTCTCATTCGGTATTTTGCATGGCCAGCGTTTCCGTCCTAGCGTCGCAAAGGCCTTGACGGCAGCAAACGTCGACCATAATCGAGCTCGCCGACTACCGCACGCGCAGGATGACGTATTCGTTGAGGTTGCCCGTTTTGCCGTCGGCGGCGAAGCGGGCAACCGGCTGCGCGTCGTCGGCCACGACGGCCAGCAAGCGTTCGATTTCCGCTTCGTCGAAATGGTGGCAGTAGCGATACAGGCCGCTGGTGTCCTGCCAGCCCAGCAGGAAGTCGTTGGGCGGCAATGCGGGAAGGTTGAGCTCAGCGCGCGCCTGGGCCGTGGTAGCGTGCGCTTTTTTCGCCAGCTTTTCGCTGTTGAGGAAACGCCAGAAGCTGACGACGACGTGCCCGCCCGGGCGCGTTTTCGCCACGAGCGCGCGTAGCAAATCCGCCCGCCAGGTTTCCCGCGGAACGTGGTGCATGAAGCCGAACGCGACCCCCAGGTCGCACGACGCGTCGGGGACGGCGAGCGTATCGCGCAAGCTGCCCGTCGCGAGCGCGTCGATGACGTCGAGGTTTTGAAAACTGATGGACGGCAGGACGCCCGGGGTTTGCCCGCGGCCTGACCAGACGGGGCGGTCGGCAGACTCCGCCCGGTCAGGCCGGTCCACGCAAGCGGCCTGATCAACCAGCGGGTCGCAGTTGTCCACCGCGAAGCAACGCACGCGATCAACACCCAGGCGGTCAGCCAGGAACCACTCGAAGCGCAGATTGCCACATGCCAGGTCGAGCACGCGAAGCAGGCCGGCGGTGGCGCGCGAGCTTTCGTTCGCACCTACGGGGGATTGGGGGCTGAGGTCGGCGGCCTCTTTCGAAATCGCACTCGCGCCTACGGGGGGTTGGAGAGCAGAGTTATCGGCATCGGCGCTCGCAACGCCCGCCGCCGCTAGGGCGCGCTTCCAGCCCCGCCAAGGCGACTGACGCGTCTGCGAGAACGATTCCGCATTCGCGCGGTAAAACTCGCTGGTCAAAGCGCATAGGCGGCGCGCGGTCGCCTCGTCGAGGTCGACCCGCCCGCAGCGGCTCATCTCGCCGCAGCAGCTCACGCCTCTTCGCCCCGCAGCTCACGG
>CAVBAM010000013.1:0-13470 GCA_963593315.1 Candidatus Methanomethylophilaceae archaeon
TGTCCGCAGCGGCGTTCATGTCCGCCACCATGTTGGCGGCCGCCGAGCATCCGCAGCATCCGGAGCACCCGCTGCTGCAGCCGCCGCGCGGATCATCGGAGTGACAGTCGCACATGCCGTTGCGCCACAGGCGCCGAACGGCCCAGATAGCCCACGCGACGATGAGCAGCAGCACGACCACGGTCGATAGATTGAACTCCATTCCCAAGAGCATGAGCCGGCTTCCTTTCTGCAAACACGCGTCAGACGGTATCGTTAACCTAAGATTACTTGCATCCTAGCGCGAAACGGAAAGGGGCGCCACACCTAGGCGGCGCCCCTCACGTTCGCTTCACGAAGTTCGCGCACCCTATCTGCCAAGACAGCGGGCTTGCGCGATTGCGACGATGCTACTTCGCCTGATCGTCCTTGGGCTTGGGGGCCGGACGGAAGATCTGGAAGAGCATGGCTGCCGCGATGACGACGGCCAGGATGGTGAACGGACCGAACTCAACCTCGCCGATAGCAAGGCCGTAGAACTGGTAGATCATCGTGCCGACGCACCAGGCGAAGCCGCACATGTAGCCGATGGTGATCCAGAACCACTTAGCCGAGTTCTGCTGCTGGCGGATGGTGCCCATGGCAGCGAAGCACGGGGCGCACAGCAGGTTGAACGCGCAGAAGGAAACGATGGCGGCGGTGTTGCCCTCGAACATCTGGGCGAAGCCGTACCACAGCTGCACATCGCCCTCGCCGTAGTCGGCGAGCTGGGTGATGATGCCGATGGTGGCGACGACGTTCTCCTTGGCGACCAGGCCGGTGACCGTCGTTGCGGCCGCCTGCCAGTTGTCGAAGCCCAGCGGGGCGAAGATCCAGGACAGCGCCGTGCCCAGGCCGGCCATAAGGCTGTAGTCGATATAGCCCTCGACCTCGGTATCGAGCATGCCGAAGCCCTCGCCCATGTCACCGAAGTTCATGAGGAACCAGATGACGATGGTGGACAGGAAGATGACCGTACCAGCCTTGATGATGTAGCCCTTCACGCGCTCCCACACGGACTGCAGGACAGACCGGATGGTGGGCATGTGGTACTCGGGCAGCTCCATGACGAACGGGGTTGCCTCGCCGGCGAACAGCTTCGTCTTCTTCAGCATGATGCCGGACAGGATGATGGCGATGACGCCCAGGAAGTAGAACAGCGGGGCGACATACCAGGTGGCGTCGGAGTTGGCACCGGCGACGGCACCGAACACGAGGGCGATGATGGGCATCTTCGCACCACAGGGGATCATCGTGGTGGTCATGATGGTCATGCGGCGATCCATCTCGTTCTCGATGGTCTTGGTTGCCATGACGGCGGGCACGCCGCAGCCGGAAGCGACGAGCATCGGGATGAACGACTTGCCGGACAGGCCGAACTTGCGGAAGATGCGGTCCATGATGAACGCGACGCGGGACATGTAGCCGCACAGCTCAAGAATGCCGAGCAGCAAGAACAGGATGACCATCTGCGGGATGAAGCCGATAACGGCGCCAACGCCGGCGACGATGCCGTCATTGACCAGCGACTGCAGCCACGGGGCCACGTCAGCACCCTCCATCGCGTCGGCGATGATCTTGCCCAGGCCGGGGATCCACAAACCCCAAGTGCCGTCGGAGGCGTCGGGCTCCACGATCTCACGCGCTTCCTTGTAGTCGGAGAAGGTGATCTTCGTGGGCTCCTCGCCCTCTTCCTCGGCCTCGACTACAGCCACGGCGTTCTTGGACCGAGCCTCCTGCTCGAAGTCGGAAACGACTTCCTGAGCCTCCTTGTAGGTTGCAAGCTCCTCCTTGTAGGTGGCCTTAGTTTCCTCGTCGGCATCGGCATCGGGCTGCTCAGGCTCTTCGACGGACAGGGCGTCAATGACCTCCTGAGACTTCTCGCTCGGCAGACCGGACTCCTTGTCCTCGCCGTACAGGTTGGTCACGTAGGCCTCGACCGCGCTGTGGGCGGTCTCGTATTCCTCGGTCGCCTCGTCGAACGCGGCGCGGTTGGTGTAGAGGAAGCCGTCACCGGAAATGCCGTCGTTGGCCCAGTCGGTCACCACGCCCGTGCCCACGCTGATGGCGAGCCAGTAGACGAAGAACATGATGACGATGAAGATCGGCAGGCCCAGCCAGCGGTTGGTGACCACGCGGTCGATCTTCTGGGAGGTGGTCAGGCCCTTGCGATTGCGCTTGACCGTCTCGTTGACGACATGGCTGATGGCGTCGTAGCGCTCGGCGGTGATGATGGACTCCGCATCGTCGTCGAGCTGGTTCTCCAGATCCTCGCGGATGGCCTCAATGGCCTTGAGGTCGGCTGTGGGAAGCTTGAGGTCGCCCTTGGTCTTCTCCTCGTCCTCGAACAGCTTGATGGCGTACCAGCGCGCAGATGCGGCCGGAACCTTCGAGCCGAGCACGTCGGCGATCTTCGTGAGGCCGTCCTCGACGGCGGCGTCGAAGGAAAGCTGCGTGGAGGGCGCCTGCTTGGCCTTCGCCAGCTCGATGGCCTTGGCGACCACGTCGGACATGCCGCGGCCCTTGAGCGCGGAAGTGGGGATGATCGGGCAGCCGAGGCGCTTGGAGAGCTCATCGACGTCGATCTTGTCGCCGTTGCGCTCGACGAGGTCCATCATGTTCAGCGCGATGACGACCGGCACGCCCAGGTTTAAGATCTGGCTGGTCAGGTAAAGGTTGCGCTCGAGGTTGGTGGCGTCGATCAGGTTGATGACGGCGTCCGGGCCGCCGTCAAGCAGGTAATCGCGCGCGCAGATTTCCTCGGGGGAATACGGGGAAAGCGAGTAGATGCCCGGAAGGTCCGTGATGGTCACGTCCTTGTCGCGGGTGTACTTGCCCTCCTTCTTTTCGACGGTAACGCCCGGCCAGTTGCCAACGTATTGGTTGGCACCGGTCAGTTCGTTGAACATCGTCGTCTTGCCGCAGTTCGGGTTGCCGGCAAGAGCAATGCAAATGCCCATGTTCGACCTTTCGTGTAACGAACGGCCCTGTCCCGGGTTGGGAGGACGCGCATTTCGCGCGACGTTCCCGTTAGGCATAGGTAACAATTGTTACCCCAGGTCAAGTGCCGTTTTGAGTTAGAAGTTGCTAACTCGTTGGTGAAAAAAACGGCGCAGTGCGCCTACGGTATCCTCGTCAACTGATACGCCCGTGTGCTTGAGGGCGTATTAGTTCACGAGAATGCTTTCCGCCTCGCTCTTGCGCAGCGACAGCTCGTAGCCACGAACGGTCACCTCGATGGGATCGCCGAGCGGCGCCACCTTGCGCACGAACACCTCGGTGCCCTTGGTGATGCCCATATCCATAATATGGCGCTTCAGGGCCCCTTCGCCGGTCAAGCGGCGCACCGTCGCGGTCTCGCCGATCTTGACGTCGCGCAGGGTTTTGCTCTGACCTTCAGCCATTAAGCACTCCTCTCTTTCCTTCTCTCGTTTTTTCCTGCCTATTGCGACCGACTCCGGCCGCACGAACGGCCGCGGCGATGCGCCGCGGCCGGATTCGCCATTTTCGCGATGCTTGCTCTACGCCGTTGCGGCCGAGGTCACGATGCGGGCGGCTGCGTCGCGCCCGATGGCGACTTGCGCGCCTTTGACCTCGACGATCAGGTCGCCGGCCATGCCGGAGACGACCTTGACGTCGGCGCCTTCGACGAAACCGAGGTTTTCCAGATGATGCTGCAGGTCGCCCTTACCGCGAACCTTAACGACCTTGGCCGCCTCGCCCTCCCTCAAAAAGGAGAGCGGCATCTGCTGAACGGACACGCCACCTGCAGGGCCTGCCTGGGAAGCGGCGCTTTGCATGGTTGCCGCCGATGCATTGTCCATGGTGCACCCCCGTCGATTGTTAACTTAAGACAACGTAGGGATACTAGCGCACATCCTCGCCAAATGGAACCTGCGGTCAACTTTTTTGTCAACCAAGGGTTAGTTTTCTGCGCTTCCCCACAATACCTTCACGAAACCGAGCCCGGCGAGGGCTTGCGTGGCGAGTCGGCGCCGAGGGGCGCGGCGGCACGCGGGGCGGCGGCGCGCGGGGCAGCAAGGTGTGCGCGGCGGCGCGGGGCGGCTGGACATCTCGCGACGACTTAGGAGCGCAGGCGGCGCCTTCGGGCGCAAACTTTTGCATGAAGAACCTACGCGCGCTATTCCAACTGTGCTTTTGAGGGAATATTATGCAGTCAGTGAATAATGCCGACAGCAACCCGGAGGAACAATGGACGCCACTGCCACCAACCGCTACATCGACACGCGCGGAGCCGTCACCGAGCCCATCGAATTCACCCAAGCGGTGATCAACGGCCTGGCCGACGGCGGCGGCCTGTACGTCCCCGAGAACATCCCGAGCCTGTCGCTTGCGGACATCCTCGCCCTGGCGAAACTCCCCTACGCCCAGCGCGCCGCGCGCATTTACAAGGCGTTCGGCGTCGACCTGCCCGACGCCAAGATCGACGAGCTGATGGCGGCAACCTACGGGGACAACTTCGACGACGAGCGCATCTGCCCCATCACCTCGCTTGACGGCGACACGCACGTGCTCGAGCTGTGGCACGGCCCCACGAGCGCGTTTAAGGACATGGCCCTGCAATGCCTGCCGCGCTTCTTCTCCGCGAGCGCTGCGCAGCTGCGCAGCCAGGGAAAGCTCGACCACGACTTCCTTATCCTGGTGGCAACCTCGGGAGACACCGGCAAAGCGGCGCTTGAGGGCTTCCGCGACCTTGACCATGTCGCCATCTCCGTCATGTACCCCGACGGCGGCGTCAGCGATATCCAGTACCGCCAGATGGCGACGCAGCGCGGCGGCAACGTCAACGTCTGGGGCGTGCGCGGCAATTTCGACGACTGCCAAAGTGGCGCGAAGAACGTCTTCGGCGATGCGGAATTCGCCAAGACGCTGCTTAACGAGCACGGCGTAGCCCTTTCAAGCGCGAACTCCATCAACTGGGGTCGCCTGCTGCCGCAGGTGGTCTACTACATCTCCGCCTACGCGCAGCTGGTTGCCGACGGCAAGGTGGAAGCAGGCAAGCCCATCGACGTGTGCGTGCCCACCGGCAACTTCGGCAACATCCTGGCTGCGTACTACGCCAAGCGCATGGGCACGCCGATCGACATGCTCCTGTGCGCCAGCAACGAAAACCGCGTGCTCACCGATTTCATCAACACGGGCACCTACGACATCTCCGAGCGCCCCTTCGTGCTGACGCCTTCGCCGTCCATGGACATCCTGGTCAGCTCCAACCTCGAGCGCCAGCTGTTCGAGCTGACGGGCCGCGACGCCGCCGCCATCGCCTCATGGATGGCCGACCTGAAGACCAGCCGCCGCTTCCGCGTGGACGCCGACACCTTCGCCCGCGTGCGCGAGGTGCTGCGCGCCGACTCCGTGAGCAACGCCGAATGCCTGGCGACCATCAAGGAAGTGCTCGATGCGCACGACTACCTGCTCGACCCGCATACGGCCGTGGCATACCGCGTCGCCGAGAATCTGCGCGGCGAAAACCCCGTCCTCATCGCGAGCACGGCGCACTGGGCCAAGTTCGGCAACAACGTCTACCGCGCCCTGCATGGCATGGCCCCCGAGGAGAAGCTGCCCGAGCAGGTCGAGGCGCTCTCGGGATGCGAGCTGAACCAGCTCGTCGCTAAGCAGTCGGGGCATCACGACATCCCGCGCGGGCTTGCCGAGCTCGACAGCCTGCCCATCCGCTTCACCGACATCATCGACGGCACGACGGAAAGCATCGAGCAGGCAACCGCCGCGTTCCTCGCCAGCCGAAACGACTAACGACCGCAGACGCGCGCGGCATGTCCGCCGCGCGCACGTGATAAGGGAAAAGGAAAGGAACCACAACCATGAGTGAATTGAGCAAGCTTAAACCTCTGATCCGCCTTTCCATCGTGAACCCCGAAACCGAAAGCAGCTCGGTATTCGGGCGCGGCATCGCCAGCTTATGCCTCGGAGTGCGCGACACCGGGTCGCTGAACGCCGCAGCCAAAAGCATGGGCATGGCCTACAGCAAGGCCTGGCGCATCATCAAGGACACCGAGGCGGCGCTTGGGACGCAGCTTCTATACCGCAATGGCGCGCACGGCAGTCAGCTTACCGAGGACTGCGAGAAACTGCTCGCCATTTATCAGGCCATCGGCGACAGCATGCAAAGCCTCGCCGAGGAGCAGTACGGCAAGGAACTGTCCCGCTAACCGCCGCGCGCCGCGAAGGGCGCACGCCAAAGGTACGCCAAAGCCATCCGAATCGAATGAGGCTCCCCGAAGCCCCCGATCGCGTTTCGCGGTCGGGGGCTTCTTGCGCTCGCGAACAACGGAAAAGCGAGGGGCGCGAACTCACGAAACCGCGATTCCGTCGAAATCCGGCGCACGCCAGGCCAAGTACAGGGTGACATCCCCGGTAACGGTCACAGATAAGACGGGCGCGCCCTCCTCGGCAGCGTTCGTATAGGCGCCTCGAACGTTCCCCGCTTCCCGAGCTGCGCCAAAATCCTCGTACCACATGCTGGGACGCGCGCCGATGTTCAGCCGCTTGCCGTAATCGATCGATTGGTCCCCGCCTAAAAGATCGGCATCCGAGGCGGGAGTGGTGAGTCCCTCGTCGAGGAAATGTCCCCGTTGCGCAAACAGCTCGAGCGTCGGCGATGTGTAGGCGAAGCGCACGACGGCCACGTTGCGCCCGTAAAGGGAGATATCCTCACTCACAACCGTGCCGGGAGCAAATGGACGGGTGCAGGACTTGTCGGTGTACCAGCCGCGAAACGACGAGCATGCGTTGTTGCGCGCAGCGTCGAGCGCGTCTGCAGGAATGTAGTACGGATCACCCTTCGGCGTCTCGCCTTCCCAGCAAGGCGTTGCCGAATTGTCGACGTAGTAACTGATCTTCGCCTTCGGCATACCCACCGCAAGCGTCGTGCTCGCCGCATGGCCGCGATACGGGATGCTGTCGTGACGCGTGCGCGCGCGGACGATGCAGGTGACGAATTTGCCTTCGTAGGACTCCTTCATCGTGAAGCTGCGCATATCGTCGCCACTTGCCGCGACGTCCCGATGGCGAAGATATACCCGAAGGGCGCTTGACGTGCGATTCAGCCAACCGGCCCATTTCCCGTCATAAGCGGTGCTGCTCCAACCTATAGCGTCGTTATATACCCGATAAGCAATGCTGTAGTGCTGTTGAAGGGCCCCGGTCAATTTCAGCTGCATCCTCTTTTGAGCTCCCGACCCCCATCTTTGCAGTTCGACGGTGCCGGAAAGGCTCGTCCCCACAACGCGCAGGGATATGTCTAGCAATTCCTTCCCAAGGTCTATCGCACCGATGAGGCTCTCTCCCGGCTGCTCCCCGAGCACCGTCCCGTCGGTGAAGGTCGCCACCCCCACCACTTCGGGAGCTTCCCGAACCCAAGGCTCGTCGACGCCGGTCACCAGCCACTCGCACGACCTGACCATCCCCCGCGTACTGCCCGCATCGCCTATATGCTCGCGCGGGCGGCACGCCGCCTGAAGATCGGGGACGCTAACGGTACCGCCGGGCTCTCCCCTCCCATTGCGAATGGCCCCGGACAGGGCGAGCTCGGTCCCGTCGTTCGTCGAGAATCTCGCGTCCTCGATTCTCCACTGGCGATGCTCGAGCCCCCATTCGCCACCGGGATAGCCATCCGAATTGAACCGTATGCGCGTTCCGTTGGCATAGGATCCGTCCGGGCATTCAAGGGGCATCCCCGAGCAATCGGCGAACACCCACCAAACCCCGCCCGCCTCGTGCAGCCAAAACGATTGCGCGCGATTGGCTATGCCGTCCCACAGATGAGCCCGGGAGGGGTTCCTCGTCGGGCCGCCGCCGGCATGGTCGAGCACCAGGTTCTCGTTGCCAGTATGGACCGGCACCAACTTCACCGTCCCCTTCGCATCGCTGCACGAGGTCGGCTTGACGATCCAGTTCTGATTGACCGTGGCCGTATCGCTCCACAGCACCACCTCCGCGCCGCTCGTGCGCGCCGCCGACCCCACATCCAGATAGCTGCCGGGACTCTTGACGGGGGAAATGCTGACCACGCGACAGCACCACTGCAGGCTGCTATTGATGTAGATGCGGTCGGACAGCACCTCGGCCCACATCGTGGAAAATCCCATGGGTGGGTCGTCCTTGCAGGATTTTCCGTACCAGTCCTTCCCAAAGTAGTAATAATTCCAAAACCATGAGCGAAGCTGGTAGGCATGCACCGCGGTGACGTCCTTGCGCCTGACCCACACGTCGTAACGCGACCCCGCGTATTCGCGATAATCGGTCCAAATATGCCATTCGGTCTTGTGGATGCCCTCGCCGCTCTCGTTGTCGATGACCACGACCTTCGACTCCTCGAGCTCGCCGTCGGTCGGCTGCCCGTCAACGCGGTGATACAGGCTGAAACGCGTGTCGTCACCCGACCAGGTATGCCAAAGGTTGTAGTTCTTGTTCAGGCCGTTGAAGCTGCCGCAGGCAATTTGAAGGACGCCCGTGAGATGGTAGTAAAGCTCAGTTGTGAAGTCACACTGCATCTCTATCCTGGTTGCAACGCGGATGAATTGATTCGCGGAAATGTCCCACTCGACCCAGGGGGTGTAGGCCTCGACCGACCTGTCGGTATAGATCACCTCGCCATCGGCCATTCCATGTCTTTCAACCGTGCCTATTTCGGACCAAAACTGGTTGGGATAATGCACCCCATGACCGCGAAAAACGTAGCGCCCATCCCATTTCGGGTCGGTCGCGAACGCCAATCGCGGGTTCCACAACAGCAGCCCCACGACACATGCCGAGCTGATGACGAAGGCCCGTCGGGTCATCGGGCTGTCGCCCGAATCGCCCTTATGTTCGCCGTCACGCGAAACGCCGTCACGACAACGGCTTATGCCAACGCCGGCGGCGCGGGTACGCGCGAGCGCGGCTTTGCCACGCGCCCCCATACGCCCAAAGCCCTTTCCCGCTCCCGGCCTGCGCCGCGCCATGCCTCGCCTTCCCATCTAAAAACCTCCCCTTGCAATCTCAAACGCGCCGAGGCGGCGCCCTTCACATGCTGCTCCGCAGAAACGAGAGCAGCTTCACCACGGTCGGAACCAGCACGACGATCACCGTCGGCGGCAGAAAGCAAACCGACAGCACGACATCGAGCTTCGTGGGCATCTTTCTGATGCGCTCGAGCGCGTCGGCCTGCGCCCGCTCGCGCGACAGCGCGGCCTGCGCCTTCAACCCCTCGGCAACGGATGCGCCCTGGTTGATGGCCTGCGTGATCTGCGCGACGAACGCGCCGACCTCTTGACTGGCGCAGCGCTGCGCCAGGCGCTTGAGCGCGTCGTCGCGCGAACGGCCGAGCAGATTGACGTCCTGATCGACGATGCGGAACTCTTCGGAAAGAGGTCCGGAGAGGCTGGCGGAGACTTCGCGGAAGCACTGCTCGACGGGGGAACCCGCCGCAAGCGCCACCCCAAGAAGTTCCATGGCGTCGGGCAGGCTCGCCTCGATGGACTCCCTTCTCCGACTGCGGCCGCTTGCCAGCTTCCACTCCGCAACGCCCCAAGCGCACGCCACGCCCACAGCGCTCGAGAAGGCTCCTCCGAGCACGCCGATCCCCAACAGGGAGGCAACCACGAAGCCGATCACGCCCGCGCCCGCGCAAACCAGGATGCGCAGGCATCGCCACGTTTCGGGTTCCATGCGCACGCCGGCTGCGCGAAGACGTTCGCGCACCTGGCGGGAATCGCCTTCGGAAAGCGGGGCGATGTCCTCGACAACCGCAGACATGCGCCCGATCGCCTGCTTAAGGGCGGGCTTGATGCGAGCGGCCCCTCTCGATGCGGCCTGCGCTTCACCCGGGCGCGTACCCGCCGCGGCAGGGCCCCCTCGCTGCTCGCCAAAAGCCTGCAACGACAACCTCTTCGCCCCGGACCATGCGGCTAAAAGCTCATAGGCGAGCAATCCCGCAAGCCCAGATCCCAGCACTATCAGCAAGCCGATTGCCAAATCCATAGCGCCTCCTTCCTTATGCTCCCGAAAACGATGCCTGCTCGAACTTCGTGACGCGCTTGCAGGCGATAACCCCCACGACCTCCATGAACGCCGCAGCCGCGATAACGGCCCATCCCAGGGGCTCCTGGGAATAGAAGTTGGCGAAATCGCCGTTCGTGACCCAGGAAAGCGCGAAGATCGCCGGCATGGAGCACGAGACGAACCACGTTGCCAGGCGAGTTCCCGCAAGCTCGGTCTTAAGCTCCCGCTCCATCCGCATACGCGCATTCGCGTGGTCGGCGACCAAGTCGAGCACCGACGCCATCGACCCGCCGAAACGTTGCTGAATGCGCATGGCGGACGCGAGCGCGGCGGCGTCGGCGCTGCCCGTGCGTTCGGCCATGGCCTGCATAGCTCGATCCAAAGGCGTCCCGTACGACACCTGGGCCAGAAGCAGCACCAACTCGCCATACACCGGGTCGGGCGCGCTTTCGCAGGCGACGCGTATGGCGCGCTCGAACGTCAGGGAGCTTTTCACGCTTGCCGACATCTGCGGCAAAAGACGCACAAACTGCTCCGCTATCTCCTCTCGGCGCCGGCGGCGGGCACGAGCGAGCCACGCGCAGGCACCGAAGACGACGGCCGCACCTGCAAAGACGCCGGCAACTGCGCCGGCGGCCATACAGCAAAACGCCGCCGCGACGATGCACGATGCCGCCACGCCGGCCGCCCACATGACCGGCGACGTTTCCACACCCGCCGCGTCGAGCGCGGTCGCAAGCGGACCGGACGGGCGGCGGTGTGCGCGTTCGTCTTCGCGGCTTCCCTGCTCGTAGAGTTCCTTTCCCGAAAGAGCCCCGTCGCGCACCGCCGCCCGATTCCTTGCGCCTATCGAATACGAGGCCAAAGCCACCGCAGCTGCCGAAACCGCCAGAATAAACGCCGTGAACGTCGTGACAATTCCCATTTCACCGCACCCCCCTAACGACCGCCGAAGAACCACGCGGGTTCGTACCAAACGCCGGCTTGGGCCATGCGCTCCTTGATGCGCTGCGGCTGCACGCCGCAGGCCTCCCAGTCCCCGAGCACGCGGCCGAACGAATCGACCCCGCTCACGTTGAAGCGGAACAGCTCCGCACGCGGAATGACCGAGCTCCCTTCGGGCAGCTGGTCTATCGCCACAACGGAGACGACGCGGCGGCAGCCGTCCATCATGCGATCGACGTGGACGATAAGCCCACCCTGCAGCGATTCGGCGATCTGCTGGACGATAACCTCGCGACCCAAATCGGCGTTCGCATAGCCCACCATGGTGCGCAAGCGGCTGATGGCGTTCGCCGGATCGTTGGCATGGACGGTGGTCATCGAACCGGGGTGGTCGGTCTGCATGGCCTGCAGCATCTCATAGGCCTCCCCGCCGCGACACTCTCCGACGATGATCCGATCGGGACGGCGACGCAGCGAAAGCGCCACCAGCTCGCGCATCGTCACGGCTCCCTCCCCCTCGGTGTTCGCCTCCCTGGTCTGCATGCGCTCGACATGGGCGGCGCGCAGACGAAGCTCGGGCGTGTCTTCGATGGTGATGACGCGCTCATCGTCGGGGATGGAACCCGACAGGGCCCCGAGCAGCGTCGTCTTGCCGCTGCCCGTGCCGCCGGAAATGACCACCGGACAGCGGGCGCGCACGGCCGAGGCCAAAAACTCGGCCATGACGGGACTCATCGACCCGCGCGCCACCAAATCGTCCATGCTCATGACGTTCGTGCTGAACAGCCTGAGGTTCAGCGCCGGGCCGTCCGGGGCCACCGGAGGTACGACGTAGGTTGCGCGCGCCCGCCCCCCGGGCAGCATCGCGCACCCCTTGGCATGGGACTCGTCGCAGCGCAGCCCCGCCTGCTCGGCGATCTTGTTGATGATGCGGCGCACGTGTTCGGCGTCGTCGAAGCGCACCTCGGGACAAGCCTCGATGCGCCCGGCCCTTTCGACGAACACATGCGGCGGCAAAAACGGCATGAGGGGATCGTTGAAGTCGACCCCGCCGCCGTTGACCATGATCTCGGTCACGGAAGAGTCTTCCAGAAGAGGCTGCAGAGGGCCGTAGCGCATGAAGTCGTCCGCGACGTTTCGGCACAGCTCGTCAAGCTCGGAAAGCGAAGGCGCAAGACCCCAGGCACGCGCCGTGTCGCCGACAACGAAGCGTATCGTCTCCTCGACGCGCGCGGGATCGGACGCCGAGTCCCGCAGCCTGACGGCCAGCTCGTCGCGCACGACGCGCTTGAGCGCGAGCTGGGTATCCCTATCCACGGACGTCACCCGCCTGCCCGAGGGCATCAAGCGCCAGCAGCTGCAAGCTCACCGTACCCGACGCCTGCGCCACCCGAATCGAATCGGCCTGAGCGGAATCCACCTCGATCGTCACGGCGCTGTAGGCGCTGCCTTCGCCCGCGCCGTCGCCACCGACCGACAGCACGCGGGCGGCCTCGCACAACACCTCGGAAGCAGCCTCGCCGGTCGAGACGGTGTTGACCGACACCACGCGCACCTTGTCGAACGCCCTCACCTGCCCGGCGATGCCCGTCTGGTCGTCCACCGACAGGGAAACCGCCTCCATTCCCTCGCCGATCATGCCCGCAAGGCGGCCATCGGCGCCCCCACGCACCAGAAACGACGAGCACAATTGCGTGCCGGCGGAAATGTCCACCAGCGCACGTGCGCCGACAAGATCGGTCGCTTGCCCGTCCATGACCACGGCGCCGCTGCTGCGCCATGCGGCGGGCACCGAGCGGACCTCGAACGACTTGGCATCCAACACGGCGCCGGCCTTCACGTCGGACGTGGCGACCGCGACATCGACGGCTCCGTCGGTGGCGGCGGCGACGGCGGAGTGCGAAGCGCCCGCCTGCCACAGCCCGAAGCAAATCGCCATCGAGGCGACGGCCACCGAAGCCGCCGCCACGGCGGACATCTGCTTGAAACGCTGGCGAAACCCGCGCGCGTCATCCGATGAGCCCGCCGCCCCCTCGTGACCCGATCGCACGCCGCGACGCGCCTTTTCCGCCCCATGACGCACGCCTGAGCGAACGTCGGCCCTTCCCAAACCCATGCAAACACCTCCTGTTTACCGCTGCCGACGCATCGGCAACCACTCACGATCAATCTTTTCCAAGCGCCTCGCGAATCCGATCGGCGATCTCATCGGGAAAATCGTCGATCGACTCCATCGGCGTGAACGCAACCGATGAAGTACCCGCTCCGGCGGCGACGCGATAGCAGCCGCATATGCGTCTCATCGGCCTCCAAACCTTTTCGGCGGCATACGGCTTCGCCTCGACGATCAAGCATGACGATGCGGGAATCGTCTCCACGCCCAGCGCGCGCCCGAACGAGGTGGGAACATCTTGGGAAACCTGCATCCCCACGACCCAAAGCCGCTCGTCGTTAGGCAGCGCGGATGCGGGCGCCTCGTAAAAC
>CAVBAM010000014.1:0-12971 GCA_963593315.1 Candidatus Methanomethylophilaceae archaeon
CATCCGGTTATCTGCGTTGTTGGTCCAACTGCTTCCGGAAAGACCGATCTTGCTCAGGAAATTGCGCTTGAGGTGCACGGAGAAGTTGTAAGCGCCGACTCCATGCAGGTGTATCGGGGGATGGATATCGGAACAGGGAAGCTGCCTGCTAGCGATCGTAAGGTTGCCCATCATGGTTTCGATCTGGTGAATCCCGGCGAGCCGTTCTCTGCGGCGTTGTTCCAAACCTATGCAAGAAGCGCTTTCTCACGCATTGACGAGGCGCATCGCCGTTGTGTTCTAGCTGGCGGAACCGGTTTTTACGTTCGAGCAGCCATTGATGATTATCAGTTCCCGCAAGGTGAGCAGGTGGATAATCCCGTGCGCGCTCGGTGGAATCGATTCGCTGCAGAACACGGCGCGCAGGAATTATGGGAACAGTTGCGCGCAATCGACCCCGAAAGCGCTGCCGTCATTCCCGTTAATGATGTCAAGCGGCTGGTCCGTGCCTTCGAACTTCTCGAGGACGGCACGACGTATGCCGAGCAGAAACGCAAGCTTGCCGAAATTCGCCAATGCGTCCCTGCGGTGTTTATTGGACTTGCGGTCGATCCGGAGGTGCTGCGTAAGCGAATCTCCCAACGCGTGGATGCCATGATTGCAAGTGGGCTTGTTGACGAAGTGCGAGACTTGCTTGCAAATGGATTTCGCGAAGGAATCACCGCTCCGCAGGCCATTGGTTACAAGGAGATCGTCGCCGCGCTCGATGGTGCGTGCACCATGGACGAGGCTATTGCTTCGATCAAAGTTGCAACGTGCCGTTATGCAAAACGCCAGCGGACATGGTTTCGAAAAGATTCGCGTATACACTGGCTTTGCGCAGATTCGGGGGATACCTCGGCCCTGCTGGAATCATCGTTAGCGCTGCTTGATAGAATCAGCGCACTGTAAACGTCTAGAGGAGCGTGTCTATCCTAATGGAGTTAGATTTCGTTAAGTTGCATGGTCTTGGCAACGATTTCGTTTTCGTTGACGATTTTTCGCGTGATATCGAGCTTTCGGCACAACAGGTTTCGCTGCTGTGCGATCGTCACTTCGGCATTGGTGCCGACGGCGTAATTCTCGTTCGCCCTTCTGAGCGTTCGGAGTGCGCCGCGTACATGCATTACATTAATTCGGATGGCACGCTGGCGCAAATGTGCGGCAATGGCGTTCGCTGCTTTGCGAAGTATTTGGTGGACCGAGGCTTTGTGCAGGCGAGTGAAGGTCAGTTCACCGCCGACACCCTTGCCGGTCCGAAACCCATTCGCTTTACCGTTGACGAAGACGAAAAGATGACGACTGCCACGGTCGACATGGGTCACCCCATTCTTGAGCCGGCCGAGGTTCCTGTCGCAGCTTCTGCTAACGGCACAACCGAGGACGGCCGCGCATTTGCGCAAGACGTAGCAATCGAGTCGCCATGGGGGGCATTTGCCTTTACCTGCGTGTCGATGGGCAATCCGCATGCCATTTGCTTCATTGATGATTTCGAGGCTTTGCCCGACGAATTGTTTGTCGACGCGTCTGCAAAGGAGCTTTCTACGCTTGACCTTACTAAGGTTGGCGCGCACTACGAGTCGCATGAGGCGTTCCCCGAAAAGACAAATGTCGAATTTGCTCATGTGATTGCCCCCGGCGTCATTGAAATGCGCGTTTTCGAACGGGGTTGCGGTGAAACCCTTGCCTGCGGGACGGGTGCATGTGCGACGAACGTGGCTGCGGCCCTCACTGGGCGCAGCGGACGCGAGAACGAGTTGCGTCTGCGCGGCGGCGCGCTTCATATCGCATGGGATGAAAACGACCACGTTATGATGACTGGCCCTGCAGTTGAGTCGTTCCAAGGTAGCGTAGAGGTGTAGCGAGCGTTAGCAGTTCGCGTATACTAGTAGGGGCATGATCTTACTTGGTCATGCCCCTTTTCTATGAGGTACTGTACCGGTCGGTTCATTCGAGGGGTTAGCTGCATGTCGGAGTATTCTTCTTCGGTTGTGACAAAAGGCGCGAAAACGTCGCTGGAGCAAAGACGCGAACGAGCAGTTCTCGTTGGGGTCGATCGTCCGGGGCAATCATGGCCTGTGGCAACTTCGCTAGCGGAATTGGAGCGTTTGGCGGATACGGCGGGGGCCGACACCGTGGCGATAACAACGCAAAAGCTCGAAGCCCCAAATCCGAAAACCTTCGTTGGGAGCGGTAAGGTGCAAGAGATTGCTTCTCTTTGCAGAGCGCACTCGGCCGACCTCGTGATTTTTGACGACGAGCTGACCCCGTCGCAGCAATCTAATCTGGAAAAGGCCGTCGATCGCGATCTGAAGGTTATCGATCGCACGGCGTTGATTTTGGATATTTTTGCCCTGCATGCAACCAGCAAGGAAGGACGCCTGCAGGTGAGATTGGCGCAGAACCAGTATTTGCTTCCCCGTTTACGCGGCATGTGGGCGCATTTGGCATCAAATAGGATGGGTGGCGGCGTTGGTTCGCGTTTCGGCGAAGGCGAAAGCCAGCTAGAGGTCGATCGACGTTTGGTTCGCAAGCGCATCACCTCCATCAAACGCGAACTTGAGCATCTTTCGCAGGTGCGCTCCGTTCAGCGCGAGAGCCGCTACGAAAGCGGCATGTTCAAGGTCGCGCTTGCTGGATATACCAACGCTGGCAAGTCAAGCCTCCTCAACAGGCTGACCGGTGCCGACGTTCTTGCCTACGACAAGCTATTCGCCACGCTCGACTCAACCACGCGCAAACTTGAACTTCCCGAGGGGCGCGAGATAACCCTTACCGATACGGTAGGGTTCATTCAGAAGTTGCCAACTACGCTCGTCGAGGCGTTTAAATCGACTCTCGACGAGATTACCGGCGCTGACTGCATCCTGCATGTCGTTGACGCGTCATCGGAGGAGTTCGAGGCGCAAATCGCTTCGGTTCAGGCGGTCTTCGATCAGATTAAGGCGCAATCATTGCCCCGCGTCCTTGTTTTCAACAAGTGCGATCTTCTGCCAAGCGATGAGGCTGCAGCCCTGTCGAGGCGCTACGACGACGCTATGTTTGTATCTGCGGCAACAGGGGAGGGCGTTCATGAATTGATTGAACGCATAGCGACCGTCGCCTCGGCACGTGATGTGCACATGGAGGTCGTAATCCCTTATCAACGAGGGGATTTGGTTGCCAAGGCTCATGAGCGTTGTCGCATTATCAGCGAAGATCATGAAGAGACAGGAACGCATATCCGACTCTTGGCGAGTCCTGCGTTTGCTCACGAATTCAGCGCGTACGTCGTTTGCGAATGAGCGACGTACGCGCTGTGTGCGGATTATAGACGGCGGAACACCGCGACAACTTTACCGGCTATGGAGCAGTCGTTCACGATAATAGGGTCCATGCTTGAATTTTCCGGCTGAAGCCGAATGTAATTGCTTTCTTTGTAAAAGCGCTTCACCGTTGCCCCGTCGTCGACGATTGCAACGACGATATCTCCGTTGTTTGCGACGGGCTGTTCCTTCACGACTACGTAGTCGCCATCGTTTATGCCAGCCTCAACCATACTGTCGCCATGAACCGAGAGCATGAACGACGGTGCGTCCCCGACGATTTCCGTAGGCAGGGTCATGCGCTCGGTGATGTTTTGCTCCGCGAGAATGGGAACCCCGGCTGCGACGTCGCCCACGAGCGGAACGGAAACGACGTTGTCGTATCCCGTGCTTGCGACGCCTTCGGTTTCAGGTTCGATATCGAGGGAGTGCGCCAGCGCGATGGAGCGCGATTTCAAAGCATCTCTTTTTATAAGTCCCTTATCCTCCAGGGCCTTGAGATGCACATGCACGGTTGAAGGGGAGGAGAGGTTTAGTGCCTGGCAGATTTCCCGCACCGTAGGGCCGTAGCCCTTCTCCCGAATGCATTGCTCGATAACGTGGAGAACCGCTTCCTGGCGTTTTGTGATCTTCTCGGTCATCAGAAGTCCTTTCCTTTGCATCGAACAAATGTTTCAGATTTCGTTGACATGAACCTTTGTTCGCCTTATTATATATTCGAACAAAGGTTCTATGCAATAGGTTGGAGGAAGAAAATGAATTCGCGGCAGCACTTCGAAACGATCGGTACGGCGGCCTTGAAACACGACCCCGATGAAGAATACGCGGTCGTCATTGAATTCCCCGGTTCTGTGCAGATCGAGGACGAGGATGATGCCTCGAGAGAGGCGAGCGGCATGGAGATCACTCCTTTGCAGTCCGGTGCGGTAATCGCATTGTGCACGTTCGTGTTCTATTTAGTCGCGTTTATATAGGGCTTCCGAACTTAGTCATTGTTTTCGGCGTGCGCTTGGGGCAATAGATACAGGGCATTGCTTGCGGTTTACGAAACGTAACGAATTCCTTACCGCAATATATTGTATGCTAGGCTGTAGCAAGTCAGTCCTAAGGAGTGCGATGCCATGAAATGCCCTGCCTGCGGTCATGTCGAGTCCAAGGTGGTAGATTCCCGTCCGGCGGATGAAGGTTCCGCCATCAGACGTCGTCGCGAGTGCCTCTCTTGCGGCCGTCGTTTTACCACGTATGAACGACTTGGGGATAATCCTCTTATCGTTATCAAGTCCGATGGGTCTTCCGAGGCCTATGATCGACAGAAGTTCATGCGCGGTCTTCTTATCGCTTGCGCAAAACGACCTATCTCGCCCGAACAAATAGGTGCCCTTATCGACAGCATTGAATCAGAGCTGCGCAACGCCTCTCGTAACGAGATTCGCTCAAAAGACCTTGGCGATATGGCTTTGGTTCGATTGGCAAAGCTCGATGATGTTGCCTATGTCCGGTTCGCAAGCGTCTACAAGGATTTCCAAAACGTTGAGGAATTCGCAGCTGCGCTGGAAGGCTTGAAATAATGAGTGATCAGATTCGCATACCCCTGAAAAAGCTTACCGACGAGGCTATTGTCCCGAAATATGCATATGCGGGCGACGCGGGGGTTGATCTTTGCGCAACCGGGCACTATGAGCTTCAACCTTTCGAGCGCGCGCTTATCTCAACGGGCATCGCTATCGAGTTGCCTGACGGGTACGCGGGCTTCGTTCTTCCACGAAGCGGGCTTGCGGTAAAGCACGGTATATCAATTGTTAACGCCCCTGGTCTTATCGACAGCAATTATCGGGGCGAATTGAAAGTCTGCATCGTGAATCTGGATGCACGGAATTCGTTTGTTGTCGAGCCGGGGGATCGCATAGCCCAGCTCGTTGTTATGCCGCATCCTGCCGTTACCTTTACGGAGGTTGAGGAATTGAACTCAAGCGAACGTGGTGTCGGTGGTTTTGGAAGCAGCGGGGTTAAAGCGTAGGCAAGGTGGTTCGATGTCGTTTCCTGAAGAGCATAACAGCACATCAAATGAGTTTAATGGCGATTCCGGTGAATCGAAATCGCCCTATTCGGAAGCCAGCGACCTGCACTCATATTCTCCTAACGACGATGATGAGAGGCGGCTTAGATCCATTCGCACGAAGATCACCATCGCTTATGTTGCGGGTCCAGTTTCGCTTTTGATTGGCGGTATCCTGTTAGGCTCCGTCGGGTTAATCTGCGGCATTATCGCTTATCGTTCCATACTGGCGCTTCAATCGAAATCTCCTGAAGTAGCTGCCGCTGCTCTTTCGATGAGAAAATCTGCCATAACCGGGATGGTTATTAGCGCAATAGCGATTGCCCTTAATGCAATATCACTCATTGCCTTATATCCCGTTATTGCAGAGATGATTGATTCCGGTGCGCTAACACTATCGGGTACAGAGGGAGCCGGATCTTCTTCGAGTGCTTCATCGGTTTGGGGATAGTTCCCTAACTTCTGCGATTACGAAGGCTAAGGTGACTAGTATGTTGAATTCGGATCGATTGGATATGAGTTCCGTCGCGGTATGGGGAAAGCTTCTGTCCGTACTTCGCAGCGCTGCGGAGCGGAGCGACTTGCAAGCCGTCGTCGACGAAGAATCATTCTGTCGGCATCCAAGAGAAGATGCGCCGTTGTTGCTAGAAACCCTTGCTGCTCAGAAAGCGTTAACCGATGACGATTCGTTCATCGCCAAAGCATTAATGGATTCCACTGAGCCTGGGGAAGACTACGGTAGTCGCTACGAACCCTTGAGCGAAACCGATCAAGAGACAGTGCGTCGCGTTTCGTATCGATTTGATGCACGGTTGTTGGGCTTGGAACGGGCTGCTCAGCTTCTCGGCGTATCCGAGCAGCGTGCTCTTCAGTATATTAATGATGGGGCTATCGAGTCGTTTACGTTTGGAGACGAAACACGAGTGTTGGAACGTTCTGTGCGCGCATACCTGCAAAACCAGACTCGCACTGCAGGTCGTTCTTACTCTCGCTACCCAAGTCGCTATAATTAATTGATAACGTATGTTATGTTAATCTGTGTGGAAATCCCATGTCTTCTTTTTACGGGAAATCTTACAGACCCAGCAAGTTTCGTCTGTTGAGGTATTTCAGCAGAATAGATTCGTTGCTATGGAAATTCCAGTTCGCTGGGAATGTACCACCTAATGCTCCGGCTTCGCCGGAGTGCGCGCTCTTGCGAACGCGCCTACGAATTTTCAGGGCGCAAAGAAGCTCGCGCCTCGTAAGAGAATCATTTAGCGTTCGCAGACTTGCTCGTAGAGTTCGTAGAGTTTTGGCGTGGCGCGTTTGATGCTCACCGGTTTGAAGGTTCCTTCCTCTACCAGGCAATGCGTGCTTTGCGCGGTGCAATACGGCTTATCGCGCTCCAGGTCCTGCCCCTGAACGAAGACCTCATACGAATACGTCGTCTTCATCGGCTTCGACTCGCTGATCCAGGTGCGAACAATGACGTTGTCGCCGTAGCGCAGAGGCTTGCCATAGTTCACGGAGAAATTCAGCACGGGCGATATATAACCGGCGTCTTCGATAAGCTTGTAGGGATAGCCAATCTTCTCAAGGAAATCGGTGCGTGCATCTTCGAAATACAGCAGGTAGTTGGCGTGATACACGACGCCCATCTTGTCGGTTTCAGCATAGCGAACCGTAATCGGTGTGCAAACTCTCATAGGTGAACCTCTTTAGCGATTATGGACTACAATGTGTGTATGGACTCAATCGTAACTTACATCGAGCGCGAGCAGCGCACCTTCGCCGAAACACCCTTCAATCCGGTTGATTCCCTCGTATTCAGCTCCCTGTGCTATTTGAATTTCGAGGCCATTACAGACGAGGAGCTTGAGGGATGCGCGACGAACCTCGATGTGCATACTTCCCGCCAGGTTTTGCTTGCGGACATTCTCTCGCTCATTCCAGCGAACAAGCTTCCCCTGGGAAGTTGGCTTGAGGACGCCGACGACACCGATCGATTCTTTCTCGCGGTTCGTGCGAGTCGACGGTATCGAAATGTCGCGGTGTCGCTATACTCCAACGAATATTCCAAGGCCGTCGATAAACAATTCTCGGCATGTACGTTTTCGTTCATGGATGATAAAGACAGCTGTTTCTATATCGCCTTTCGTGGTACCGACGGTTCGTTCACCGGATGGAAGGAAGACTTCAATATCGCCTATCAGCCGGTCATTTCCTCGCAGCGAACGGCGGTTTCCTACTTGTCGGGCGTGTCTTCGGCCTATGAAGGTCGATTGATTCTCGGCGGCCATTCCAAGGGCGGCAACCTTGCCGAATACGCTACGCTTTGCACCGACGAAGCCACCTATGAGCGCATTGAGGCGGTGTTCAATCATGACGGCCCCTCGTTTTTGGCAGACCCCTCCCCTCGCAGGGATACGGACGAATACAAACGAAAGCTGTGCAAGTTGGTTCCCGAGTCTTCGGCGTTCGGCATGATTTTGGAACGCCGGGCGGATTATCGGGTCGTGCAATCCAGCGCCTTCGCGGTGTTTCAGCACCATCCGTTTTCATGGTTGGTTGAAGGCGACGACTTTCTCTACCAAGAAGAAATCAACTCTACCGCGCAGTTTTTCGATGAGGCGCTCGATGCGTGGCTGCGCAGCAAGACGCCGGCGGAACGCGAGCGCTTCATTCAAACGGTGTTCGATCTGTTTGTGGAAACCGACGCGGAATCTTGGGCGCAGTTCCAGGAGAACCTCGGATCGAATGTCGCGTCCATGATTGGAGCTGGCTCGAAACTCGACCCCGACACGAAACGATTCTTGGGATCGACGATTGCGGGTCTTGGCTCCACCCTGCGTAATCAAACGCTGGAAAGGCTGCGCAAACTGGGACCGAGAAAATGGAAGAACGACCTCGGCGACGACCGTATTTACCACCTAGACGTACGCGACCAATAGTAAGGAATAGCGCTCATGCCCAAGACGACTTCGAACAAAGCGGCGCAGCCACCGAAAGGCTACGGTCCCTTTACTCCCCAGATGGCCTGGAATCTTTCCGCCCCGCATACTTGGCCTGCGGCAATTATCCCCGTTGCCATTTCGGTAGCGGCGGCAAGCGTAACGCAGGGTGGCGTTTCGGTGAGCCTTTCAGTCGTGCTGCTGTGCATCTGCATCTTGATGCAGTCGTCCGTTAACACCTTCAACGACTACTACGATTACGTGAAGGGTCTCGACAGCAAGGAAGACAACCTCGACCCCAGCGACGCCGTCCTTCTCTACAACAACGTCAACCCAAAAAGTGCCCTTGTGTTTGCCATTGGGCTGTTGGTTGCGGCGTTTCTTTTGGGCGCCTATGCCATTTATTGCGCGGGACCCATTCCCCTCATCATCGGCGTTATCGGCGCCTTGTTTGTCGTTATCTATTCCGCGGGCAAAACGCCCATTTCGTCCTTACCGCTAGGAGAGGTCGTTAGCGGATTCGTGATGGGCGGTTTGATACCGCTTGCCTGCTATCAGGTGCTGACCGGCATGCTGTCCCCTCTTATGCTCGTCTGGGCGCTGCCCGTTATGCTCGGTATCGGCTTGATCATGATGACGAACAACACCTGCGACCTTGAAAAGGATATCCCCGCTCAGCGCAAAACGCTGCCGGTGCTATTGGGGCGTGTGCGTGCGCGGGCGCTCTATCACAGCATCGTCTACATTTGGGTCGCGCTCATCGTCCTCATTGTCGCTTTGTTTTTCTCGCCAGGACTCATCGTTATGCCCTTCATGCTTCTTTCCGCGTATCCGCTGTTGAAAGCGCTGCTCTCGAACCCGCTGGTGAATCAATCGCGTATCGGGGCCATGGCTCAAATATGCTCGGTGAATATCGCGCTGGGTTCCTGGTACGTGGCAGCAATGTTCGCAAGCTCTATTACGTTGACCATGTAGGGCGTTTCGAGGGGAAATGTAATTCATGGCTATGCTTCGAATCTTTTCGGCGGTGTTTCTGGCTGCTGCATCCTTGGCCATCGCCATTCAGCTTGCGCGAGGCCAGTGGTCTTTCCTGGTCTTTTCGCAGAAGAATATTCCCTCCCATGAGCTTGCGCAGGCGAATAGCGTAGCTCCCGCGCGCGCTCGAGCAGCTTCCCCTGTTGTCTTCTGCTTCTTTGCCGCCGATGTCACTCTGCTGGTGTTCGAGATATGCCGGCAGCTTCAGGCTTACGAGGTCGCAGCGGTCTTCAGCACGCTTTGCGATATAGCCATGATCGCATTCGTGATAGCCGCCATTTCCCTCTACGTAAGAAGCGGCGCATTTGAAGGAAAGCATGCGAAGTTTCGGTCCTCGACGTTTCGGATGAACCTCTTCGTGTTGGTCAATGTGGTTCTGCTGACGATGCTGGCTTTGCTGTTTTAGCCGGCGAAGGCCCATGTAAGTTTCGACTTCTCTGCGTCAGAACGTGCAGTAGCTAGCACAAACTACCGACCTGCCTCACCTATCCCCTTCCAAGGGATTTCAATGAGGTTTTCGCACGTGTCGATGAATCGCTGCAGGTCAAACGTTTTCAGCAGCTCCAGCGTCGATACCGGCTCGGTGGTGGGTGCCAGTCCGCAGGTACCCGCAATGAACCCGATAACCCCTTCCGGCGTTTTATGAGCATGCAGCAATTCGTCGATCGAGGCGTCGTGATCGCGTTTAGAAAGCCTGCGATGCGCTTGCGAGACCAGTAAGGGAACATGCGCATAGGCCGGATGTGGAAAGCCGAGTAAATCCTGCAAGTACATTTGCTGAGGCGTCGAGCAAAGCAAATCAACGCCGCGGGTAATGGACGTGATCCCCTGCTCCGCATCGTCGACAACCACGGCGAGCTGGTAAGCAAAGGCTCCGTCCGAACGTTTTACCAGGTAGTCGCCGCATTCATGCAGCAAGTTTTG
This sequence comes from Candidatus Methanomethylophilaceae archaeon, assembly GCA_963593315.1. Lineage (GTDB taxonomy): Bacteria > Actinomycetota > Coriobacteriia > Coriobacteriales > Eggerthellaceae > Senegalimassilia. The sequence continues at coordinate 10,272 of CAVBAM010000014.1, forward strand.
CCGATAGGGTCCCTGGATCGCATCAGTGAACTCGTAAGTCGTATCGGGCACTCGAAGTCGGAAGGCGGGATGCCGGACGCGCTCCTTTTCGGCGCGTTCAGCCGCGCTAAGCCCTCGACACGTTCCCGGATAGACTAGCTTCTCTCCCCTGTGGGGCGCCGAGGCGGCATGCAGGTCCGCCCGCGTGCAAAAACAGGGGTATAGCAATCCCTTTTCTTGTAGCGACTCAAAGGCCGCGCGATATGCTTCATCGCGATCATGCTGGAAGTAGGGGCCCTTATCCCAGGTAAGTCCCAGAAGCTCGAAATCACGCTGGACGGCATCGATGAATTCGGGTTTGGAGCGCTCGCGGTCGAGATCTTCGATACGAAGCACCATACTCCCGCCCTGCGATTTCGCAATCAACCACGCCAGCAGCGCTGCATAGATATTGCCCGCGTGCATTCTTCCCGTAGGAGACGGCGCGAACCGCCCGACAACCGGACGGTTCGCGTTTGATGGTGTATGTGAGGCCCCTTCGCGCACGATTATTTGCGCAGGTCCTCGACATGCTTCGTTTTGCCAAGGGAGCGCTCGATGCCGCCCGGCTCCACCAGGCGAACCTTCGAGGCCACGAGCATGACGCTCTTCAGCTTCGCCTCGATGCGCTTGCGGAATCGATCCATCTCCTCGAAGGAGTCGCTGAACGCCTCGGGCTTCAGCTCAACGTGCACCGTCATGCGGTCGAGGCCGGTTTCATTGTCGACCACGATGCGGTAATGGGGCGTCACGCCGTCGATGGAGGACAGCACGTCTTCCACTTGGCTTGGGAACACGTTCGTGCCGCGGATGATCAACATGTCGTCGCAGCGGGAACGTACCTTCTGCATGCGTGCGGTAGTGCGGCCGCAGGCGCAGCGATCGACCACGACGCGCGTGAGGTCGTGCGTACGATAGCGCAACACGGGGATTGCCTGCTTGTCAAGCGGCGTGAGCACGAGTTCGCCCACTTCCCCGTCAGCTACGGGCTCTCCGCTTACCGGATCGACGACTTCCCAGAGGAAGTGATCCTCGGCGATATGCTGCATATCGCGCTCGGCCAAACACTCGCCCGAAACGCCGGGGCCCATGACTTCGGTCAGACCGTAGTTGTCAGTGCATACTATATGCATGCGCTTCTCGATTTCGGCTTTCAAGCCCGGCGGGCACGGCTCGCCGCCGAAAAGACCCACCCTGAGCGTCGAGGTCTTCCAGTCGTAACCCATTTTCTCGCCGACTTCGCAGATATGCATCGCGTAGGAAGGGGTTGCGACTAAAACGGTGGTGCCGTAGTCCTGGATCATTTGGATTTGACGCTCGGTATTGCCCGATCCGGCTGGAATCATCATGCAGCCAAGGCGTTGCAGACCGTAGTGCAAACCGAAACCGCCGGTGAACATGCCGTAACCGAAGGCCATCTGCACGCGATCGGAAGGAACGACGCCGGCCATCTGCACCAAGCGCATGATACACTCGTTCCAGACGTCCATGTCGTGGTCGTTGTAGCCGACAACGATGGGCTTACCCGTGGTGCCCGAGGATGCATGCAGCTCGCGCACTTCGTCAAGCGGCACGGCAAACAGGCCGTACGGGAACGTGTCACGCAGCGCGCTCTTGTCGGTGAAAGGGAGCTTGCGCACGTCGTCGAGCGACTTGATATCGGCGGGCGTGACGCCCATCGCATCCATCTTGTCGCGATACCAGGCAACCCGGTTATACGTCCACTCCACTTGTGCGATCAGCTTTTCAAGCTGAATGGCTTCGATGCGCGCACGGGATGCGCATTCGATATCCGGTTGCAGAATGGGCAATTCCTCGAAACGCCCCTCGTTGGCAGCCTTGAGCGCTGCACCCTTTTCTGTGATGTCGATCATTGGTTGAATCCTTGCGTCGATGCGCCCTTCGCCGGCTAAGCCGGCGTTATTGAAGGTCGCTTTGGGATATGAGCTCTACAGGTTTGCCGGCAAGCAGCTCCTCCGCCTGCGCGATGTCCTCCACATACATGGCGATATACGTATGCACGAGCGAATAGCTGTACTGCACGTTGATGTTGCAAGAGGACAGGATATCGATTACGCGGGCAAGCTCGCCGGGCGTGTCCTCAAGCTTTAAACACAGCACGTCGGTGATCTTCGCTGCGCAGCCCATGTCCTTGAGGACCTCGAGCGCGCGATGCGGGTCGTCGACCACAAAGCGCACGATGCCGTAATCGCCGGTATCGGAGGCGCTGTAGCCCCGCACGCTAACCTTTGCGCGCTCAACGGCTTCGAGTACGCGCACCAAATGGCCCGGCTTGCTTTCGACGAACACGCTGATCTGCTGAACGCTCATGGTCTACTCCTTTTTCGCGAATTCGAATCCGGCGTCGAAGGCGCGCAGGTTCGCTTCGATAGTTTTCGGGGGCACGCGCTTGGAAATGACTTTTGTCCAAGCGTCGTGGGGGAAATCGAGCCGCGTGGCAAGCGCGCCGAGCAGGACGACGTTCACCGATTTCGCGGTGGCCACGCTCGCTGCAAGGGAACCTGCCGGGATGACGGTTGCGCCCGCTTCGGTCAGCTTGCCTTCGATATCTTCGGGCATGGAAGCCTTGCCGGTCAGCACGGGGAGCGGTTGGATGGATTCGTCGGCCACAAGAAGGTAGCCGTCTTTAGCCACGTAAGGCAGATTGCGCAGTGCCTCGAC
>CAVBAM010000015.1:0-11309 GCA_963593315.1 Candidatus Methanomethylophilaceae archaeon
CCTTATGGGGCCGCCTGCGGGGAGGGGGACCGCAGGCGGGAGACAGGCTACCCGACACCTCCCGAGGCGATTCGGCGCCGACAAGGAATCAAAGCCGCCGCCGGACCGGGCCGGCCGGGAATCGGGACCGGCCCATCCATTTGCCGACTGAGCAGGCGCGCCGGGCGAGCCCGGGCCCCTTACAACGTCCAGGCGACGGTCATGGTGACCGGCAGCGCTGCCAGCAGAACCAGCAGACGCAGGACGAAGCCGCCGATCAGGACGCCGACGCCGGACCCAGCGGAAATCATGTGGGCGGTCTTGGACTCCTCGAACTCCTTGGAGCTGAAGAACAGAAGCTTCGTCTCCAGGATGGTCGGGATAACCAGGCCGATGGCCACGAACAGCACCCAGAACGCCACCGCGTACTTGCCGCAGACCAGCGCCATCACCGAGTTGAAGCCCGCCTCGGAATTGGTGGACGTGATGAACATCAGGCTTAGGACCAGCAGCATCTCGATGCAGGGGAAGCAGTAGTGGAACTTCTTGAACACGACCACCTCGTCGAACTCCCCGGGGCACTTGAACGCCGAGGCCAGCAGCACGACGGCCATGCCGGTGGACATCGCCGACACCAGGAACAGCACGGGCAGAAGCGCGTTGTTCCACAAGGGGAACGTCTTGCACACGCCCAGCAGGCAGCCGGTGTAGATGGCGACGCAGATGCCGAGCACGGCGCCGACCACCTCAAGCCACATGGGCACGGACTTCTTCAGGAAGTCGAGCAGCAGCGCCACCAAGGCCACGACCGTGAACGCCGCCAGGATAACGACGCCCCAGGTCATGACCGAGCCGAAGTTCGTCAGCAGAAGGGCGAAGCGCAGCGGGTTGTAAAAACCGGCCTTCGCGTCGAACATCAGCAGCACCAGGCCGACGATGACGACGATGGGCGCGATCAGGTGGCCGATCTTGCGCATCGTCGTGGCCTCGGGGTGCTTCCAGGCCAGAAACGCGCTCGTCGCGAACGCGCCGCCGCCCAGGCCGCCGAGGAACAGATAGCAGGCGATGATGCCGCTCCAAATAGGTGTGTACTCCATCTCAGCATCACCTCACGTAGTAGAACTTGGATTTTGTCAGGCTGCCTGCGATGGGCTGGGCACCGGTGCGGGCGATCTCGCGGGAGATCTCCGACTCCGGGTCGTCCAGGTCGCCGACGATGCGCACGCCGCCCGGGCAGGCGGTCACGCAGTTGGTGGCGCCGCCCTCGGCCGTGGCCGCGCACAGGCGGCACTTGTCGACCGCGCCCGTCTTCTCGTTGCGCACGCGCACCTGGTAGGGGCAGGCGGCCATGCAGTACAGGCAGCCGATGCAGCGGCCGTGGTCGACGGTCACGATGCCGTCGGCACCGATGTGCGCCGCGCCCGTCGGGCACACGCTCGCGCAGGGGGCGTCCTCGCAGTGCATGCACTGCAGCGGCACCGTTTCGATGGAAGTGGCCGGGTAGGCGCCGGTCTCCTTCTGCTCGAAGCGGATGAAGTCCTCGGTCGGCAGCAGGTCGTTCTGGTTCTGACATGCCACGCGGCAGGCGTAGCAGCCGATGCACTTCTTGGTATTGATGAGCATTCCGTAACGTGTCATAGCTTACGCACCAGCCTTCTCGATCGAAACGACCGCCTCGCCCATCATCGCGGCCCCGGTGACCGAATCGGTCGCGGTCGGGACCAGCTGCTTGACGGCCGCGCCGAAGCCGGCGGCCTCGGCAAGCTTGTCGGAGCTGGCGCCGTAGTGCGCCGGCACCCACACGGCCGCGGGGCAGATGAGGCCGGTGACGTGGGCCCGCACCGTGACGGAGCCCTCGGCGGTGGCGAGCTTCACCTTGTCGCCCTCGGCGATGCCCTTCTTCTCGGCCACGTCGGCGTTGATCCAGGCGGCGTCCAGGTTGTACTTCTTCGAGATCTCCATCAGCTTAGCGGCTTCGGTCGTGAAGGTGCCGGAATGGACGATCTGCTCGCCGACCAGCAGGTGGGGCATCTCCTCGCTCGCCGGTTCCTGCGTGTCTTCCCAGGCGGGAACCGCGTTCGCGCCGGCGGCCTTGGCGGCGTCGGAGGAGAACTCGATCTTGCCGGAAGCGGTGCGCAGGTACGGCACGACGCCCTCGGATACGGCCGAACCGGCAATGGCGGAAAACGCCTGGTTGTCCAGGATGCCCTCCTTGAGGCCCGCGGCCGAGAGCCACGCCTTGTTGTAGTCGGCCAGGCTGAAGTCGAAGTCGTCGCCATGGCCCGCGGCGTCGGCCAGGCCGCGGACGACCTCGTCGATGGAGCGCGTGCCCTCGTTGATGCGCTCGACGGCGGCATGGCGCGCGGCCACGACCGACGTCTCGGCTCCGACCGTCGCCGGCGTGCCGTCGCACTCCAGGTAGCTGTCCAGCGGCAGCACGTAGTCCGCGATCTGGGCGGTCTCGGTCATGAACTGGTCGCACACGACCAGGCAGTCCAGCTTGCCGAGCGCGTCGGAGACCTTCGAGCCGCCCGGGTAGTCGAGCACCGGGTTGCTCTCGAAGACGACGGCGGCGGAGATGTCGCCGGACTTCATGGCGTCGATGGCGGCAACGCAGCTCGAGGCGGCGAAGCTCGCCGTGCCGCCCGCCGGCTTGCCAGAGGCGGAGGCCAGCTTCTTGATGCCGGCCGCCGCAAGCGCGTCGTCGGACACGTAGGGCGTGTTGCCGCAAATCCAGCCGCCCTTGCGGTTGAAGTTGCCCAGCATCGCGTTGATCAGGTACGCCATGCGGCACGTGTCGAAGCTGTTCTTGTAGCCCGCGCCGAACGTGCCGGCCCACGGCATGTCGACGAAGCTCGCCGGGGCGTGCTCCCACAGCTGGGCCGCGATGCCGCCGATCACGCTATCGGCGATGCCGGTCTTCTCGCTGGCCCAGGCCAGGTCGTAGGTGCGCATCTCCTTGGCGAACTCCTCGAAGCCCGCGGCGTTCGCGGCCAGGAACTTCTCGTCGTAGTGGCCGTTGCGCACCAGCTCGGAGGCGATGCCGATCAAAAGCGCGAGCTCCGTGCCGGGGATGATGGGCACCCACTCGTCGACGACGCGGCCGAAGGCGCTCATGCGCGGGTCGACGAGCACGACCTTCGAGTCGGGATCGCCGTGCTTGGCGGCGAACTCGGCCATTTCGGCCGGGCGCGTGCCGTCGTAGGTGGACTTGTCCAGCATCAGGGCGTATTCCGCATTCTTGACGTCGGGCGCGGCATAGGCGCCGGCGACGCATTCGATGGCGGCCGAGATGTCGGTATCGTGCACCGCGGAGTCGTCGTAATAATGGGCGCTGCCCAGGCTCTGCACGAGACGCTTGGTGAACGGCGTGCAATTGCCGCGCGCCTGCAGGACGGCGGCCTTGCTGCCGGCGGACTCAAGAGCCGAACCGATCTGGGCGAAGGCGTCGTCCCAAGAAATCTCCTCGAACTTGCTGCCGTTGCGCTTGAGCGGCTTGGTCAGGCGGTCTTCGGAATACGCGACCGAGATCAGGCCCTGGCCGCGGCCGCACAAACGACCGCCGGAGCAGGGATGCCCCGTCTCGCCCGAGACGCGCCACACCTTGCCGTCGCGCACCCAGGCCACCATGCCGCACTTGTTGCCGCAGCCGTCGCACAAGGTGTGCACCTGCTTGGTCTCGGCGGATTTGGGAGGCTTGGCGAACGCCTCATCCCAGGCGCCGAGGCTTGCGTAACCGGCACATCCGGCAAGGGCCGCAGCCCCCGCCGCGCCGGCGACGAAGCCGCGCCTGGTAACAGTTTTCTCTGACATAGTCCACGCCCCCTATTCGGAAACGATGGTGGTCGTGCGGACGATCCCCTCGTCGATGATCTTCTGGGCGATGTCCTGCCAGTCGATGAACTTGATGGCTCCGTTGGGGCACTGCTCGGCGCAGCGGCCGCAGCTGATGCACTTGGTGGACACGCCGGTCTCCGCGTCGACGCGGGGCATGTTCCACGGGCAGGCCTGGGCACACATGCCGCAGCCGATGCATTTCTTCGGGTCGACCGTGCGGGCGCCGCTGTTCTCGTCGGCGTAGATCGCGTGGACCGGGCAATACTTCATGCAGTTCGCGTCGGCGCACTGCTTGCAGTGCTCGACGGTGAACTCGCAGGCACCCTTCGTGCCGTCACCGAAGGAACCCTCGCCGGTGTCCGGGCTTGAGCCCCAGAAGTAGTTGTCCCACACGCGCACGCGGGCGATGTTCTGGCACACGCGGCCGTCATTCTTCAGCGTGCACATCATCTCGCAGCGCTGGCAGCCCGAGCAGCGGGCGCGGTCGGTCACGATCATCTTGGTGGGCGTGGTGCGCAGCTCGATGCGTCCCGACGCAATGGACTGCGACGTGACGCCCCAAGACGCAAGCACGCCGCCGACGACCAAGCCGGCAACGCCGCAACCGGCCATAGCCAGCACGTCGCGGCGGGTAATGGTCTTCTTGGGCGCGGAAGCCTGCTCCACCACAGGCTTGCTGCCGCTTTGATTCGTATCTGACATTATGAGTACTCCCCCTCACATATATTGGTGAGTCTTCTTCGCGTCGGTTCCTCCCTCAAACAGAGCCCTCGTCAAAGCTCTGCCCCCCGGATTTCCGCCGCGCACTCTTCGCCCCTTGGGGTCACGCAACACTATGCAGTATCGGGTTCCCCACCTTATTTCCGTACCCTCTTTCGGGGCGATTCCGCGGCTAACTTTAGCCCGCATGCCGTTTTTTAGCCGCCGTTCGCCGGAAATTCGGCCATTCAGGTCAATTACCCCAAAAGAGGGTACACGCCCGCCACCTGGGGATGCATACTTCGCGATGACGAAATTGTCGTCTGCACCCGAATCGCCCGACATGTCACGCAACGCATGTATCGAGAAGAGATTTGGAGATGCAACATGGCTGACGAGAAGTCATACGGCTGGGCCGGCAAGATGCTGCGCGTGAACCTGACCACGGGCGCCATCACTACCGAGTCGACGCAGCCTTATAAGAAATACATCGGCGGCATGGGCCTGGCGAACAAGATCATCTACGACGAAGTTCCCGCAGGCACCGATCCGCTTTCCGAGGAAGCCAAGATCGTTTACGCCGTCGGCCCGCTGACCGCTTCCGGCGTTCCGCTGGCTGGCCGCACCACGGTGAGCTTCCTTTCCACGTTCTCTAAGGACCATCTGGTCGTCGACGCCCACTGCGGCGGCATGATCGGCGCCCGCATCAAGCTGGCCGGTTACGACGCCATCATCGTGGAGGGCAAGTCCGACAAGCCCGTCTACCTCAACATCAAGGACGACGACGTGCAGATCAAGGACGCGTCGTTCGTGTGGGGCCTGGGCACCCGCGCCACCACCGAGGCGCTCAACCGCGCCGAGAGCGTGCGCGCCTGCGTGGCAACCATCGGCCCTGCCGGCGAAAACCTGCTGCCCTACGCCGTCATGATGAACACCCGTAACCATTCCGCCGGCGCCGGCCTCGGCTGCGTCATGGGCTCCAAGAAGCTCAAGGCACTGGTTATCGAGGGCAACGGATCTGTGAACGTCAAGGACCCGCAGGCGCTGGCCGACCTGTCCGACTACATGCTGCGCGAAATCGTGGGCTCCAACAACAACCACGTGGTTCCCTCCACGCAGCAGGAATGGGCCGAGTACTACGACAAGGGCACCCGTTGGACGGCGCGCAAGGGTCTGTACTGGGCCGACGCCGAGGGCGAGCCCATCGAGACCGGCGAGCCGAAGCCGGGCGAGATCAACACCGTGGGCTACCGCTGCATGAAGACGACCAAGGACGAAGGTCCTGACGCCGAGAAGTACACGATCAAGATGAACGGCTGCCACAGCTGCCCGATCCACTGCTACTCCGACATGCGCGTGCCCAACGCCCGCAAGAACGGCGGCTACGAGATCACCGGCAACACCTGCGTGCCGAACTTCCCGTTCTCCGTGTACATGACGAAGATCTTAGGCCAGCACACCACCGTCAAGTCCTCCACCGAAGACGGCCTCATTTGGGACCAGGTCGTCGGCGCCACGATGGACGATTTGGGCATGTGGTGCAACTACGCGCAGATCTACCGCGACATCGCGCACTGCGTTTCCAAGGAGATCTTCAAGCGCGTCCTGCCCGAGGACGAGTACAACCTGTTCGACTGGAACAAGTTCGAGAACAACGACCCGACCATCATGGTCGAGCTGCTCAAGCACATCGCCAAGAACGACAACGAGATGTCCTACCTGGGTCACGGCCCGCTCGTGTGGTGCCCGCGCTGGGACGACATGGAATGGTTCGACACCACGGCAAGCTGCCTGATCAACTACCGCGGCTGGCCGGTGCACCACGCCATCGAGTCTTACGGCCAGGTCGGCGGCCTGTTGAACATGGTGTTCAACCGCGACCCGATGATCCATTCTCACCAGAACATGCTGCAGTGCGGCCTTCCGCACGAGCTGAAGCAGCAGATCGCAGCCGAGCTGTGGGGCGGCGAGGATGCGCTGGACGAGGAGAAGAACTACACGCCGATGAACGAGCACAAGGCGAACTTCTGCTGGTGGTCCATCGTCACCGACGTGCTGCATGACTCCCTGACGCTGTGCAACTGGGTGTGGCCGATGGCCCAGAGCCCGTCGAAGACCCGCAACTACCGCGGCGATCTGGACCTGGAAGCGAAGTTCTTCAAGGCCGTGACCGGCGAGGATGTCACCACCGACGAGCTGTACAAGGCAGCCGCCCGCATCATGACGCTGCAGCGCGCCAACACCGTGCGCGGCATGACCGACGCCGACGGCAAGATCGGCTGCAACGACTGCCGCACCATCCACGACGTCATCACTCAGTGGCCGTTCACCAAGGATGCCGACAAGGAGCCGTTCACCAAGGGCACCGACAAGATGGAGAAGGAAGACTTCCAGAAGGGCCTGACCATGCTCTACGAGAAGTTCGGCTGGGATTCCGAGAAGGGCTGCCCGACGGCGGACTGCCTGGATTACTACGAGATGGACGACGTGAAGGCGGAGCTGAAGGATTTGAACCTGCTGCCCTAAGCGTATCGACCGCGGCTTGAGAATTCGCGCCCGCACCCCTGAAGCGGGACGAGGCTAAAGCTGACAAGAGCCCCTCGACGTGCAGAAGTCGAGGGGCTCTTTGCGTTTGCGCTTCGGGCTACTCCGTGTAGCGCTCCATGTAGTCGAGGATTTCCTGGCGGGAATGCAGGTCGGTCTTCGCGTAGATGCGCTTGATGTGCGCATGCGCGGTTCCGGGGCTGATGAACAGCTCCTCGGCGACGCGCTTCTGCGTCCACCCGAGCGCGTAAAGCGCCAGCACCTCCACCTCGCGATCGGACAGCAAAAACTGCTCGCCCACCTTCTCGGCCTTGCGTCGCATGACCGCCTGATGCGGGTTGACCGGCTCGTCCGCAACCGAATTGCCGCCAGCCGCGGCCGGAGCCGACTGCTGCTCGCCCTCGGAATCCAAGCCCATCAGGCGCGTGAACGTCGAATGGCGCGGCTTTTCGGATGCCTCGCCATCGCCCGAGCCCATGCCCGAGGCCGGCTGCTTCGGCAGGATATCAGCCAAGCTCATGCCCGTATCCGCCACGTTCACACATCCCGCCTCGCACGACGCGCACGAACCGCTCGCGCCCGCATCGCTCGCTCCGACCATCACCACGCGACCCCGCTCGGCCTGCGCAAGCTGCCGCTCAAGCTGAGACAGACGCGCCTTGTAGCGCTTCTCGCGGTGTTCGGCCTCGGTTCGCGAAATATTGAGGAACAACCCCAGCGCCACCTGGACCGAAATGATGAGCACGAATCCCATGCAGGCATGAATGAGGATGTCGTTGCTGGTCAGGAAAGGCATCGTGATGAACGCCACGCGCGCAATGCAACGGCATCCCAAGCAGATGATCCATCCGCCGAGCGCGTAATAATACGGGTCGCGCCAGCCGAAACCCATGAATGCGATGGTGATGTACCACATGTAGGCGCACATGAGCGCGTTGAGCGAAGTGGTGAGTACCGCGCCTATGTCGAGCGATTCCGGAAACACGGCATAAAGCAGCAGGGCCCCCGCCGCCATAGTCTCGAACAGGATGAACATGCCGACGGTCATCACGTTTTTGCGCCGACGCGCCACCATCGCGATGAGCAGGATGGCGATCAGAATGGTGAGCAGGCCGTATGCCAAGCGCGTTTCCCGATGGAACGCGATGGAGGCGCCGTCGGGGTAGCCGCGGAGGAACCCGACGACCACGAACAGGGTTCCCAAGCTCACCGCCGTTGCCGAAAGCAGGCGCTTGCTGTGCGCCACGTCGTCAACGATACCGAAATAATCGAGCTCGGGTGTGAAGGAGTTGATACCGTACGCGTTCGTGCGCTTGCGGGCCAGCGCCATGCACGGCAGCTGCACCAATACGAACGCCGCCGCAAGGAAATATCCGCAAAAGCCCAGAATGCCGCAGAGATAGATGACCACTTCGCTGATGGCGATGGCTGCGAATGCGTAAACGGTGGCGGTGAGGCTCTCGCACCCGCGCGCGCGGCGCAGCCAATAGAAGATGCACCCCGACGCGGCGAGCGTGATCAGGGCACTCAAGGCAATTCGAAGCTCGGCGGTCTCCGGATTCGAGAAATCGGTAAGGGGCAGGGCGATGAGGATGGCCGCCTCGACGGCGCAGCAGACGCGCATGATCGCATTCGTCTGCGGCTTGCCGAGACGGAACTTCGTGAAGTACATGAGCGCCGCGAGCACGATCATGACGGCGATCGCGGCCATCATCGCGCCGTCGGTGAACAGGCCCTCGTCGGTGCTTCGATAGCTGCCGTAGCTCGCGACGATCAAGCCCGCGCGCCCAAAGGCGAACCCCAAAATCGAAGGGAGCAGCGGAAGGAACGTGCGCAGGAAGACGGAAGGACTGGAAACGCGCCCGGAAGCGGAGGCGTCGGCCGGCGATTTCGACGCGGCGGAGTGCGCGGTTGCCGCGGCGGCGCCGTCAGCCGATGAGACCGCTGCGGCCGCGGGCGCGGCCTGGGCCTTGCGCGAAGCTTCGCCCCTCCCCTGCTCGATGGCTTTTCCTTTCAGGTCTCCCAATTCCCTCAATCGATTCCCCCGTCTTGCTAAAACGCGAATGACCAGCCGAAATGACCAATTCCCTCAAAAAGGTGATGACAGCTCGATCATTTCCCCCTAAAAGAGGGTATGCGCGACAATGTTTGAAAGGCATCATACCATGCGAATAGTTGCGAAATGTAACTGGAGGGTTATAGATTCAGGGGGTAAAACAATGGTAGACGAGAAGGAAATCGAGTTCGACGAACCCGATGAGGGCCGCAATCTGTACGTGGAGCCGGCCGACCGCGCGCTCATCCGCACGAAGGACGTGTACCAAACCGAGCTGGACAACGGCGTGGAAGGCTATTCCGAAACGCTGCTGTCCATCGTGGCGAACTTCAAGAACTCCGGCAAGCCCGAGAACTTCAACGTGCAGAGCATGGTGGGCCGCAGCAAACGCGGCGAGGTTGCTCTGCGCCTGTTCGCCGAAGTGGACGACTCGGTGGCCGACCCCGTGTTCGTGAAGGTGGGCTTCAAAAGCCGCGGCTGCCTTGCCATGACCGGCTGCGCGAGCGCCATCTGCTCGATGGTCGAGGGGCTGACGTTCAGCCAGGCGCTGGCGCTCACGCCGGCCGATGTGGAGCGCGCAGTTGACGGCGTGCCGGTGGACAAGAAGCACACGCCGGTGTTCGCCGTCGAGGCCGTGCGCGGTCTGGTAGGCGACTGGATGTATCGTTGCGGCATGAGCCTGGCCGAGATGAACGAGAAGCTGCCCTGCGACGAGCTTTCGGTGGCATGCCTGATGTGCGAGCACTGCAGCCTGCGCGCGACGCGCGTGGACATGCTGGTGGCCGAGGCACAGAAGGCGCAGGCCGGCGACGAGCAGAAAGCGGGCGCGTAATGGCCGGGGAAGAGTTCGCGCGGGGCGCGGCCGAGGGTGACGCTGCTGCGAACGGTGTTGCGTCGGCGGCGGGAGAATCTGCGTCGGCTGCCGCAGGTGATTCCAAAGCAACAAGTTGCGAAGCCATAGTCGAAGGCGACGTTGAAACGACTGCTTCCGGTGCAGTCGAAGCCGCCCCGGAGGAGGAAACCGATCCCGAGGCAGCGGCGGCGGCCCGCGAGCTGGCCGAGCACAATGCGCTCGCCGACGTGTTCGACGACGTACGCCGCATGTCCGCCGACAGCCAACTGGTCACGCCCGATCGCTGGCCGGCCATCGGCCTGGTTCCGGAGCATATGACGGACGAGGACTTCGAGATGTTCGTGTACGAATGGCTCGAGGACTTCCAAACCGAGCACGCCGCGGAGATCGAGGCGGAAATAGCAGCCGAAAAGGCGAAAGCGGCCGCCGTGCGTTCGGCGACGCATGCCGTGGGCGTGCCGCCGAAGATTCCGAACCGACGCCTGGCCCAAATCGAGGCCGACGAGGAAGCGGCAGCGGCCGCGGGCAAGACCGACGGGTCAGCCTCCGCAGGCGACAAGAGCGGCGACACCGCCCCCGCTTCCGCAGGTGACGCCGCCGTCCAAGAGGAAAGCGCAACCGAACGCGCAGACGTTCCCGCAGCCTCGCTTTCGCAGGCAGTCGACGAGCCCGCAGTCGGCCCGGATGCCGCCAGCAGCGCAACGGAAGCGAACGAGCATTCGGCCGCCAGCGCGAACGCTTCCGAAGAACCCGACACCGCCGACGACAGCAGCCCCTTCGCCGGCCTGAAGATTCCGGAAGGCTACAAGCTCGAGCAGATCGAGGGCGAATGGGTGCTGGTGGAGGACGAGAACGCCGCGCCAGTTCGCAAGGAAATCAGCTGCAACCGCATCAAGGTGCTCATGGGCATGCACAGCTACTACCTGTACGACCAGACGCTCATGACCGACAACTACGCGCGCTGGGCGTTTTTGGCAGCCGAAGACAATCCGCAGGTCACGTTCGTGGAATGCGTGCGCGAGGACTCGCGCGTCTACCCGCGCCCCTACGCGGCCGAGTGTCTGCGCAACCCGCCGTTCTCCATGACCGACGAGCAGATTCAGCAGACCTGGGAGGCCGTGCGCGATTCGGGCAACTACCCCGACATCGGGCGCACCGTCGCGTCGAACGGCGACGTGTACTATTACTCGACGGACTACCTCAGCGCCGAGTACGCGGAATCCCTAGCCGAATACGACGCCGTAGACCGCCCCGCCAACGTATAGGGCCCAAGCAAAACACGGAGGCGCGACACCACCATTTAAAAGAGTGTCGCGCCCTTCGGGCGCTCCCTAATAAGGG
>CAVBAM010000016.1:0-11240 GCA_963593315.1 Candidatus Methanomethylophilaceae archaeon
GGTTGGGAGTGGGGGGCGCCGTTGCGTACCGAGCAGATTGCCTTTCGGGCGGGCCTTCGTTTGGAGGGGTGAAGGAGGGGTTCGAAAGCTTTGCCCCGCGGTAACCTGCTCGGTGCGCAACGGGCAGAGATTCCCGCGCACCGCGAGGCGAACGATAGCCCGCGTGGCGTGCCGCGGGCATCGCCGCAAGCTTCTGATAGGGCCGTTTCCGGCATCATAAATAGTTATGATTTATTCATCAGGACTATCGTAGATAACGAATGACCTGGGGAAATGGATTATCTACTATAAAGGATGTACTCGAGTTAGGATAATTGGGGCGAATCCGCTTCCGCCTTCGAGGTCTATAATCGTTGCATCGAATTCGAGGCCTTCAGGGGGCCGCCGGCGCGCGGCGAGGGCTTCGATTGAGGGGGACTTATGGAAGAATCGAACGCATCCATTTGGGGCATCGTGCTCGATAAGCAGCTGTCGTGGCGGCGGATCATCGGCTACGGGCTTCTATGGTTTTGGATGATCATGATGTTCTACAGCATTGTGCCCTACGAGGGGGCTGCCGACGCGCGGGCCGTGCTGTACACCAGCTTGCTGTTCTCGCTTATTTCCATGGTGGCGACGCTGCTGTTTGTGTCGTTGGCTTTCCGCCCGGGAGATGCGCTGGGGACGAATCGGCCGGTGGTCTTCGGGTCGGCGCTCGTTATGGTTGCGGGCACGGCGCTGACGGTGGCTTCCTGCTATATGGGGGAGTCGGGAACGTTGCTGCTCGGCTTCGGCAGCGTGCTGACGGGAAGCGGATCAGCTGTCATGCTGCTGTGCTGGTTGGAAGCCATTTCCCGCGGTGGGGAGCGCCTGGCGCTCGTGGAGCTTTCGGCCGCGTCGTCGCTTGCATTCGTCGCGGGTTTTCTCGTGATGCTGCTGCCGTCTCTTGCCGCCGATGCGCTTATCGTCGCGGCCGTCGTCGTATCCGTGGCCTTGCTGGTGCGCGTGAATTGCGATGGTGAGGAAACGGCGGCATTTGCCCAGGACGAGCGCGCCGGCAAAGGGCGGCAGAGGCTTTCCCGGCGCTCGCGATTGCTGTTCGGCAAGGCGATGGCGGGCGTGGGCCTCGTCGGCGTGGTTGCAGGATTTTTCGACGTGCTTTCCGGATACAAGACGTTCGTCGTGCAGGACGCGTACGGGCTGTGGCTGTTCCTGTTCGGGCTTGTCGCATGCCTTGTCCTGTGCGCCGTCGCCGTCTTCGCCCACCATGACGGGGTGTTCATCGGGTATCGCCTCTGCATGCTGATGGTGTGTTTGGGCTGTTTGCTCACGCCGTTCGTTTCGCAGAACGTCAACGTGGGCGCGTTCTTGTTCGGCGGCTATCACGGGTACGCCATGGTGCTGACGTCGATATGCATCGGAGTGGCGACGGGCTTTCGCATCGGCGTCGTGCGCTCGGTCGGCCTGGGGTTCTTTGCGCTGTACGCAGGAGAGCTTCTGGGGTCGCTTCTGGCCCATGGCCTGGGATTTTTCGGCGATGTGCAGCCCGATTTGGCGCTGCTTACCTTGGTGGCGGTGTCGCTTCTGTTCGTGTCTCATCTGTTCCTGTTCACGGAAACCGATTTGGTTCAGCTCGGCATCGGCGAGGTGAACCTGCCTGCGCCTGCGCGCGAGCGCCTGCGGGAGCTTGGCGGGGTGCTGCCGGGGTCTGCCGCGACGATGAACGGCCCGGAAGGGTCGGCAACGGGGCAGGTGGGGTGCGCGGCCGTGACGGCGGTTGCGGACGCTCTGGCCAACGACGCCCTTGCCGGCATGCGGGCGGCCGATGCCGAGCGGGAGGCCGCCGACGCTTCGGCGGGCGCGCCCCCGACGGTCGATCCGGGTGCGGTCATTGCCGAGCGGTGCGGGCTTTCGCCACGCGAATGCGACGTTCTGCCCTTGTTGCTGGAGGGGCGCACCATTGCGCGCATCCAGGAGGCGCTGTTCATTTCGCAGGGCACGGTGAGCACGCATATTCGGCACATTTACCAGAAGACGGGCGCGAGCAATCGCCAGGAATTGATTGACATGGCTCAGCGGGTGCAGGCGGATTGCGCATCGGCTGCGGGAGCGGAATCGCCTGGTGAACCTGGAGAATCGGCGGCAGCCTGCTGACGGGGCCGCCCTTGCGATGGTTCTCGACATAGATTAATGCGGGCTCTTGACGGGCGCGCGGCGCCCGCGACATAATGCAAGCAAGATTGCACTGAGAGAAGCTGGGGGGCTTCGAGCAGAGGGCTTCATCTTGAAGAAGATGGAGGCCTGAACAATGAGTGCACCTGTTGTGCCCACGACGAAAGACGCCACCGTTACGGTGGATGAGCTGGGGCAATTCTTTTCCACTTTGAACATGGGCGGCTATCATCGCATTGCCGTGTCGCGCAGCATGCGTGACGACGTGACGCGCCCGTTCCTGACGCTCGCCGACGGGCTGGCCCGGCGCCGGCGCCCGGTGCGCATCGTGTGCGCGGATGAGGTGGCCGCCCGCCGCTATCGTGCGGCCATTGTTGCTAATGCCGATGCCTTCGAGGCGCTCGATACCGTCTGCGTGGTGACGGCGCGTGAGTTGGCGCTTGGCGTGTTTGCGGACGAACGCGTGGTTGAGGCCACGGGGCGCGGGCGGCGGATTCTTGACGCTAACGAGATGGACGTTCTCATGGAGGACGTGAAGGTCAGCGGCATCAAGCCGGGACGTTTGCGCGAGATGCTGAAGTTCTTCTATAAGTCCATGGCCGATTGCACGGCAGAAGAAGATGGCTGGCTTGAGACCGGCGAGGAGAAGAAGGTCTTCTCCATTCTGCAGGAAAATCTTGAGGCGCGCGGCGCGATGCTTCCCGCCGAGCTGTTCGGCCTGGCGTGGCGCGGCATGATGGATGGCAAGGTTGGCCGCCGCCCCATGCTGGTCATCTGCGACGATTTCGGCGGGCTTTCCGCTTCGGCGCAGCGCTTCGTCGAGCTGATGGCAACCGAGGGGATCATCGCGGCGGGCACGGCGTCGGCCATGCCGAGTGCCGACGAGCCGTATCCGAACCCCGAGGGGTTCGCCGTCTTTGCTCGACGCCCGTATATCCAAAAAGTGTTCGTGAGAAGCGAAGCGGGCTTGCCGCGGATGCGTTGGAGCTCGGAGGAGACGCCGGGCGCGGAGGTACGCGCGGCGGCGGCGCGTGTCGCGGGGCTTGTTCGCGACGGGGCTGCGCCTGGTGAAATTGCGATGGCCGCCCCGAATGCCGCCTGGTGCAAGGCCGTTGCGTGCGAGCTTGAGGCTGCGGGTGTTGCTGCCTGCGTCGATCTGGGCGAGCGTAAAGTGAAGGGCGACCCGCGGTATCCGGAAAGCGCGCAGGCGGTGAAGGCCGCCGCCCTGGCGAAGCTGCAGGCGAACCCTGGCGACATGACGGCACTGCGCACCTACCTGGGCGCGGGCGACTGGCTATTGCGTTCGGATGCGTTTCTGGGTCTGCTCGCCTATGCGCGCGAACGCGAGATCACGGTGGCCGATGCCATTCGCGACCTGCGCGCCCAGCCCGCCTGCGAGCGCGAGCTGGAAATCTTTCGCAAGTTCGATGCTCCTCTCGACGAGCTGGACAAATTGGGTATTGCGTATACCGGTGTCTCGCAGAAAGAATTCGTGGGTGCGAGAAAGGAAGCCCCGCAAAAGAAACCCGTAGGTGCGAGCGCAAGCTCGCACATCCCGGCGAAGCCGGGATCCCCGGAACCAGGTGACCTGCAAAACGCCTCCCCCGGCGCCTACGCCCCCGGCTGCGTTACTATCGCTCCGTACAACCGTTGCCGCAGCCTGCGTTGCAATACCCTCTTCATTCTGGGCATGGTGAACGGCTTTCTGCCCGCCGCCGACGCCGTCGATGACGCCAAATACACCATCGACCACCGGGAAAGCGCCTTGGCGCGCGAATCCTCCCTGTTCGGCGACCTGTGCGACCTTTCCGCGGGCGGCGACGTGTTCGCGAGTCGTTTCGAAACCGACCTGTACAAATCGGCAACCCTCGCGCATGCGCAGGTAAGCCGCGTGTTTGCGAAGGACGGCGAGCGCTGGGCGCGCATCAAGCCGTCGGTCTTTGCGCCTTCTTGCTAAAACCCTTTTCGATAGGAGTCCCTCATGACCACCATCCAAAACAACGAATCCTTCGTCATCGATGACGATTTCGACCCTTTGGCCGACATCGACCTGGAGGAGTACGACCAAGACGGCGACGCCGATTACTTGGCGCCCATTCCCGATTCGGACAAATCCGTCGTTCCGCCGAAGGTTGAGGCGCCGGCGCCCGAGCGTATCGAGAAGCTGATCGCCGGCATGCCCGGCCAGCTCTTCCGCTTGCTTTCCGCCGTCGATGCGTGTCGCGAGCCGCAGGCGCTTGACGACGCGGCCACAGCGGTCGAGCAGGCGCACCCGCAAGGAGTGAGCGTGTTCGATGCGGCTCAGATCGTGCTTTTGATGCATCGCGCCGGCGGCCTTGAGAAGATCGAGCCGGACGTCGCCGAGGATGAGCGTGCGGGCGAGGGCGTGTGCGCGCGAGAGACCGCTACAGCCGACTGCATCGAAGTGGAGCCCGAAGTACCCGCAACCTATGTCGCCACTGAAGCGGGGCTCGCCGCGTTGGATAAGTACACGGGCGTGCACGTGATCGAGGATCTCGTGAACGACAAGCCGCAATACCAGCCCATTTATCGGCGCATTCTGACCATGTGCGACGTGCCGGGCGGCGTGCCCGTGGCGCAGCTCAACAAGGCCGTCGATTCCGACGAGTTGCTGCAGGAGCCGCGTCTGTTCTGCACGTATTTCCTGAACAAGCTTGAGGGCGCAGGCGCGCTCGAATGGCGGGAGAACTGGAAAATCACCGAGGCCGGCAAGACCGCGCTGGCCTCCGATCTGTTCGCGAATTAAAGGGGGAACATCATGACCAAGGAAAACGACGTCGCGAAAACGGGGCAGGGCGTGGCTGTCGCGGCAGAAGACGAGCAACTGCAAGGCGCCGAGATGCGCGCCGCCTTCGCTGACGCCCTCGAGGGCCGCAAGGCGACCTACGCGCTGCTTGCACGCCTGTTCCGCACCGAGGTAGACCGGGAGCTGCTCGACACCTTGATGGGCATGCAGTTTCCGACGAATACGGGAAACGCGCAGGTGGACAAGGGGTATCGGATGATCGTCGAGTACCTCAACCATGCCGACGCCAACGTGCTGACCGATTTGGCCATCGACTACGTGCGGGCGTTCATTGGTTCGGGCAACGACGGTTTCAGCGCGGCGTATCCCTATGAGAGCGTCTACACGTCGCCGAAGCGCCTCATGATGCAGGACGCGCGCGACGAGGTTCTGGCGCTGTACCGGGCGGCTGGGCTCGACAAGCATGAAGGGTGGAAGGAAGGCGAGGACCATATCGCGCTTGAGCTGGAATATCTGCAGGTGCTGTGCGACCGCGCCCTTGAGGCGTGGCGCGCCAGCGACGACGCGGCCTGCGAGCGCAGCTTGCGGGCCCAGCGCAACTTTTTGGCCGATCACTTGATGGCGTGGTACCCGATGATGGCCGGCGACATGATGAAGTTCCCGAAAACGAGCTTCTATCAGGGGCTCGGCGTGCTGCTGACGGGCTTTTTGTCGAACGAGCGGGATTTTCTGGATGACGTGCTTGGGCGTGGGGATGAAGCCGACGGTGCGCAGGGCGGCGAGGCTGACGGTGCGCAGGGCGGCGTCGCGTCTGACGCGCTCGCCGACATGCCTGCCGACGAACTCGCCGAAAGCGTGGCGTGATCATGGCCGCGCAAAACGGCGAGCCCGGTGCGAGCGCTGCGGCGGCCGCCGGCGTCACGCGACGCGCGTTTGCCGCAGGCTGCGCCGGCGCCGCGTGCATGGTGGCGCTTGGCGGCGTGAGATATCTACCGAGTCAACCCGTGCTTCGCCCCGTCGGAGGGCAGGACGAGGCGCATCTGATTTCGGGCTGCATCCATTGCGAGCGCTGCCGCGAGGTGTGCCCGAAGGGCGCCATCGCCCCGGCGCACATCGAGTCGGGAATCCTGAATGCGCGAACCCCGCGCATGGATTTCAAAGCCGGCTGGTGCGACTTCTGTGCCGATGAGCTGGGCGGCCCCCGTTGCGTCGCGGCGTGTCCGACGCACGCGCTTGCTTGCGACGATCCCTCGTCCGTGGTCATCGGCGTCGCGCACCTGGAACGTGATTGGTGCTTGGCGGCCAAGGGCATGGGATGCCATTCCTGCGTCGATGCGTGCCCGTATGGGGCACTTGAGCTGGGATACGACCACGTGCCGGTGGTGAACGCCGATGCCTGCAACGGGTGCGGGGCATGCGAGTTCTCGTGCATCAGCTTGACCGCCGGCTCGGTTTCCGCCGGCGCGACCGACCGCGCCATCGTTGTCAAGCCGCTGGAAGGGTAGGGGAGCCATGAAGGGAAATACGTATCGTATACGCGCTGCCGTCATGCTTGCGGTGCTCGTTGTGATTGCCGTCGGTTTCTTCACCGCTTTCGGAATCGGGAACGCATGCGGCTTCGGGTTCTCCGACATCGTGCTGGCTTGCCCGCTTGGCGCGCTGCTCTCGATGATTGCCGAGCGCACTGCTGTTCCGATGGCGGTGCTCAGCGTGGTCGCGGCGTTAGTCGTTTGCGTGCTGCTCGGGCGCGTGTTCTGCAGCTGGGTGTGCCCGGTGCACTTCATGACGCATCGGGGGAATCCCGCCGCGCGTCTCGCGCGCAAGGCGGCGCGCGCTGATGTTCCGCGAGGTGCGAAGGACGCCGCCTTGACCCCTTTCGCCCCTTCCGCCCCATCGGGCTGCGCGGCTTGCGCCCACCCGTGCGGCAAGGCGAGCGGCGTGAGGCTGGATTCGCGCCATGGCATCCTGGCGGCTGCGCTCGCCTCGACGGCGCTGTTCGGCTTCCCGGTGTTCTGCATCGTTTGCCCGGTCGGGCTGACCTTCGCCACGGTGCTGCTCGTCATGCGCCTGTTCGCGTTCGGCGAGACCACGTGGACGATTATCGTGTTCGCGGCGATCATCGCCGCCGAGGTTTTCCTTCTGCCGAAGTGGTGCCACAGGTTCTGCCCGCTCGGGGCGTTGTTGTCGCTGTTCAGCGGCGCCAACCGCACGTTGCGGCCGCGGGTCGACGCGAAGAAATGTTTGCGCGAGGCGGGGCATGCGTGCACGCGTTGCACCGACGTATGCCCCGAGGGGATTAACCTGCACGACATCGCCGCCGGTGCCACGACGCTCAACGACTGTTCGAAATGCCGGGCGTGCGCGGACGTGTGCCCGCAGGGGGCGATTGCCTTTCCGCTGGTGAGCGGGCCGGCCCGTCCGGGGTCCGCCGTGGTTGGCGAGCGCGTTTCGCCGAGTCGGTCGGAATCGGGCGCCGTTGTAGACGAAGTTAAGGAAGAAGGCGAGTAGCCATGTCGCTTATCGATATGTTCGCGGCGGCGCTCGGCGCCATGCGTCCAGACGTCGTCGCCGTGCATGACGAGCGTTGCATATCCGTGCGCAATCGCAATGCGCACTGCGCACGTTGCGCCGAGGCTTGTACTTCAGGCTGCATCACGCTTGAGGGCAATGCCATCAGCGTCGATCCCGAGCGCTGCATCGGCTGCGGCACCTGCGCCACCGCCTGTCCAACGAGCGCTATCGAGGTCGTCGATCCTGACGATGCGCAGCTCACGAAGCTGGTCAAAGCGTCGATTGTGGCGACGCAGGGCCATCCCGTCATCATGTGCGGGCGCGCCCTCGAGGGTACGGGCGTGTCCGAGGCCGCCGTTGTGCCGCAGGCGGTGGTGCTGCCGTGTTTGGGGCGCATCGACGAAAGCCTGCTCGCCGGCATTGCGGCGTACAAAGCCTTCGATGCAACCTTGGTGTGCGGAGGGTGCGAAGGCTGCGAGCATGCGCCGGGCGGTGCGCTGGTCCGCCGGGTCGTCGCCGGCGCGCAAAATATGGTTTCGGCATACGGGGGCGCCACGATGTTTTCGGTGACCGAGGAGCTGCCGGAAGGGATTGCGCGAGCGGCCGGAGGGCGTTTCGGGTGCTCGGATGCCGGCTCGGCCGTGTCCGCGGCGGTTGCCGGCGGCTCTTCGCGCCGTGATTTCTTCCGCCAGGTGAAATCGCAGGCGACCCAGGCGGCGAGCGCAGCCGTGTCCGAGGAGCTCGACGCGCATTTGGGGCCGCTGCCCGCCGAGCCGTCGGTGCCGGCTGCGTATCGCAAGGTCAACGCCGCGGGAACGCTGTCTCACCATGTGCCGACGCGCCGCACGCGCCTGTATAACTATCTGAACCACATCGGCGCGGGCTCGCCCGTCGATGAGGGGATGCGCATCCGTTCGCGCGTCATCGGCGCCGTCGAAATCGATTCGGCGCGGTGCACTTCGTGCCGCATGTGCGCCGTGTTCTGCCCAACGGGCGCGCTTGAGAAGGTGGATGATGCGTCGAAGGGTCTGTTCGGCGTGGTGCATCGCCCGGCTGCCTGCATGCAGTGCCGCCTGTGCGAGCGCATTTGCGCGGCGGGTGCCATCCAGGTGCGCGACGAGGTTCCCGTGAGGCAGTTCGTCGGCAAGCAAGCGGTCGTGTTCCCCCTGGCCCGTCCGGAATGGACGCCGAACACCCCGACGTCGATGTACGATAAGTTTCGGCAGGTGTACGGCAAGAACGTGAATATGTCGGCGTTCTAGGCGGCGCGTGTTGCTGCGATGGCATTTTAGGAAAGGAGGGCCCGACCATGATTGCATACACGCTTCCCGATTTCACGGCGGCGCTGGGGCTTAACCTGTTCTTCGCGCGCCTGGCTTTCGAGCGCCCCGATTGGATGCAGCCCGATGTTCGCATTGCAAGCATGTACGGCTGCTTTCCCGGCTGCAAGCTCAATGGCGGACGTTCCTACGTGCGCGAGCGGGCGACGCCGCAGCAGATGGAGCGCACCTTCGCCATTTTGGAGGAGTACGGCATCGTGCCGCGCTTGACGTTCACGAACATGCTGGCGACGCCTGCAGACTTGGATGACCCGTACGTGCGAGCCATTTTAGATGCCGCTGCGCGTCACCATGGCGAGGCCATCGTGTATTCCGACGCGGTGGGGGATGCCGTCCGTAAGCGTTACGGGCTGCCGCTCGTGCTGTCGACTACGCGTGCACTTGAGATGCCGGCGGAGGTGAACGCAGCGTGCGAGCGTTATGATTGGGTAGTGCTGAACTACAACCACCATAAGGATCCGGCGTTTCTTGGCGATCTGGCACATCCTGAGCGCTGCGAGGTGATGGTCAACGAGTTCTGCGTGCCGGGCTGCCCGCACAGGCACCAGCATTATCTGCAGAACAGCCAAGACCAGCAAAGCGGTTCGCAGCGGCCATTCACGTGCGTGGCGAAAAAGGCGGATTTCTTCGCACATGAACCGGGCCATCCAGTCATGTTCACCGACGGGGAGGCTCGCGACCTGCATGAGCGCTTTGGAATCAGCTACTTCAAAATTGTCGGCCGCGGGGTTCCCTTCGCCACCGTGCTCGAGGCGCTGAGCTACTACCTGGTGCGCCCGGAGTATCGTCAAGACGTAAAGCGCCAGGTGGCAGCTCAAATGCGTTAATGGAACGGCGATGAAGGGACGTCGTCTCGCTTGCTCGGGGCGGCAAAGGTGCGCCAAATGTCACCGAGTAGGCAATGTGGCATTCGGCGCGCTACTTTGCCACCTCGTGTGGACCTTCGCATGGTCTGGCAGCTGCTCTGCATTTTGTTGCCGCGCTATCTTCAACTTATGGGTGAAGCCGCGCGGGTTTTCTCACGAGCATTTTCGAGCGTGCTACTATCTTTTCAGAAGCATGCCGGGGAAGACCTTCCCAATCTTCTATCAACGCCCGGCATGCCTATCCCAAAAGCCCCTGGGCACCTTCCCATCCGACCCAGGGGCGCTTCTTTTTACGAAAGCGGCTTCGAAGAGGGTTTCCATATCCGCCATGTTTGAAATTGCATGGCCGGTGCCGACGCCGTTTTGATCGGTGTAGCTATGCGCCGAAATTCACAATCCATCCCTTGACTTAAAGCCGACTTCAAGGTGTTCAGTTATCCCCGAAGGAAGTCCGCGACTGTTCGGGGGATTACATGCTGTACCGTACATTGCCGCACGGCGGCGAGCACTTGAGCGTCTTGGGGCTCGGATCTGGTGGCCTGCACAACGCAAGCGACTACGAGATCGAGGCCACGGTTGAGGCCGCCATCGAAGCTGGGGTGAATCTGTTCGACTTCATTCCGAGCCGCACCAGTGTCTTGGCGCCGCTTGGCCGAGCGCTCGGCCGCAACCGCGATCGCGTTCACGTGCAGGTCCATATCGGGGCCGAATACACGGGCGAGGCGTATGGCTGGACGACGAACGGCGACCTGGCTAAGCGCGAGTTCGAAGCCAGGCTTCGAGCGCTGGGCAGCGACTACGCCGATTTCGGGTTCATCCATTGCATCGACGAGGAGGCCGACCTTGCCCGCGTGATCGAGGGCGGCATCTGGGAATTCGCGCTGGAGATGAGGCGCCAGGGCGTCATCCGGCATCTCGCGTTCAGCACGCATTCCGTCTCTATCGCGCGTAGGCTTCTGGTCACGGCGGAGTTCGACCTGGCGATGTTCTCGATCAACCCCCTGTACGACTACACGGACGATTCGCCCTACGGCAAGGGGGAGACGAGCGATCGCGCTATGCTGTATCGCGAGTTCGAGCAGGCCGGTGTGGGCGTTTCGGTGATGAAGGCGTTCGCCGGCGGGCAGCTGCTCGACGGGGCGGCATCTCCCCTCGGCGCGGCGCTGACGCGCGCCCAGTGCATTCAGTATGCGCTCGATCGTCCGGGCGTGGTGTCGGTTCTGCCTGGCGTGCGCGGCATGGACGACCTGCGGGATATGCTGGCGTTTCTGGATGCAACCGAGGCGCAGCGCGACTATTCCGCGGTCGGCGAACTTGCGCCCCGAAGCGAAAAGCCCGCTTGCGTCTACTGCAACCACTGCATGCCCTGCCCGCGCGGCATCGAGATAGGCTTGGCGAACAAGTATTACGACCTCGCGCGACAGGGGGACGAACTGGCTGTCGACCACTACGCCAACCTCGGCGCGCATGCGGGCGACTGCGTGGCGTGCGGGCATTGCGATGCTCGTTGCCCCTTTGGCGTGCCGCAAAGCGCCCGCATGGCGGAAATCGCCGCCTACTTCGACGCCTAGCGCGCGAAGGGCAGGTTCGGGAGCTGCCCTTCGT
>CAVBAM010000017.1:0-11163 GCA_963593315.1 Candidatus Methanomethylophilaceae archaeon
CACGGCAAGACCGTTCGAAAAGTTGAGGAAGGCGCCATCGTCGACGCCTTGATGGAAGAGATAAAGGAAAGCTAGATGAGCAACAACGTCATGCGCTTAAGCCAGCTGTACGCCCCCACGCTCAAGGAAGATCCGGGCGACGCCGAAATCGCGAGCCATCGCCTGCTTCTGCGCGCGGGCTTCATCCGCAAAACGGCCTCGGGCATCTACACGTTCCTTCCTTTGGGCAAACGCGTGCTGTCCAAGGTGGAGAACATCGTGCGCGAGGAGATGGACGGCATCGGGGCCCAGGAAGTGCTTATGCCCGTGCTGCAGCCGGAAGAGCTGTGGGAGGAATCGGGCCGTTCGAACGCCTATGGCCCCGAGCGCATCTGCTTCAACGATCGCCACGACCACGGCCTGTGCCTCGGCCCCACGCACGAGGAGCTGATTACGGCCCTGGTGCGCAACGAGCTGCGCTCCTACAAGGACCTGCCGTGCACGCTGTACCAGATGCAGGTGAAGTTCCGCGACGAAATCCGCCCGCGCTTCGGCCTTCTGCGCAGCCGCGAGTTCGTCATGAAGGACGCGTACTCCTTCAACGCCGACGAGGCGTCGCTGGATGAAACGTATCAGCAGATGAGCGACGCCTACGGCCGCATCTGCACGCGTGTGGGGCTGGAATGGCGCCCCGTGCAGGCCGACGCCGGGCAAATCGGCGGTGCGGAAACCTGCGAATTCCATGCCCTGGCCGAATCCGGCGAGTCGGCGCTCGTATACTGCGACTGCGGTTACGCCGCATCCGACGAGGTGGGCGAGGGGCTTTCCTGCCCGACCGTCTACGACGTGCCGGAGATGAAGAAGATCGAAACCCCGGGCGTGCACACCATCGGCGAGCTGGCGGAATTCTTGGACATCCCCGAAACCTCGACGGTGAAGGCGCTTTCCGGCAAGAACGACGAGGGCAAGCTCATCGTGCTGTTCGTGCCGGGCGATCACGAGGTCAACGAGGCCAAGGCGGCAGCCGCCGCCGGCGGGTTCACGCTGCTCACCGACGAGGAGATGCAGCAGTTCGGCCTGCATAAGGGCTCCATGGGCCCGGTCGGCCTTCCGGAGGGCGCCTACGTCATCGCTTCGCGAAGCCTGCAGGCGGTGCCGAAATGGGTCGTCGGTGCCAACGAAGATGGCTACCACTATGTGGGTGCGCAGCTAGACAAGGACTTTACGGTCGATCAGTGGGCCGACCTCGTGGTGGTCAAGCCCGGCGATCGCTGCCCGAAGTGCGGCCTCGAGCTGCAGGGCGCGCGCGGCATCGAGGTGTCGCAGGTGTTCAAGCTCGGCGACAAGTACTCCCGCGCCATGGGCGCCACGTTCATGGACGAGGACGGCAAGGAGCGCCCGTTCCTCATGGGCTGCTACGGTGTGGGCGTGTCGCGCACCCTGGCGGCCGTGGTCGAGCAGCACAACGACGAGAATGGCATTTGCTGGCCCATTTCCATCGCGCCTGCTCATGTGTGCGTCGTGCCGCTGACGGTGAAGGACGACCTGGTGCAGCCCGCTGCCGAGAAGCTGGCGGCCGAGCTCGCCGATTTGGGCCTGGAAGTGGTTATCGACGACCGCAAGGAGCGCGCGGGCGTGAAATTCGCCGAAGCTGACCTGATGGGCTGGCCCTTGCAAGTGATCGTGGGCAAGCGTGGCCTTTCCGAGGGCAAGGTGGAAATCAAGCGCCGCCTCACCGGCGAGCGTCGCGACATCTCGCTGGAAACACTCACCGAGCTGCTTGGTTTCGCCCGCCGCAGCCAGCGCCGTTGGGGCAACGACCTCAACGCGTTCGCAGGCTTGTTCAAATCAGACGAGGAATAGGTTTTTCCCGGCCGCCCGCTTTCCCGCCGGCGGCCGGTTTGGTTTTCAAGGAAGCGCCGACCAGGGTCGTCTTGCCCCGCGCATTTACCGCGAGGGGGCAGTTGACGAAACCGGTCGGCGCTTTCTTAGGTATCGATTCCCTTTCAAGTTATATTTACCGTTGCCGCTTCGCTGCCCTTGGTGCATAGTGAAGGGAAGGGCGGCTTGGCGAAGAGCCGCGAATTCAAGCGAAGGAGACTATCATGGCAACGATCGGTGACGGGCTTAAAGACGTTTTCCTGGCTGGCGTCGGCGCGATGGCCATTACGGGCGAAAAGGCGAAAGGCCTGGTGGATACCCTTATCGAAAAGGGCGCCATCACGGTTGAGCAGGGTAAGGACATCAATTCCGAGCTGAAGCGCAAGGCGGGCGAGACCATGGAGGGCGTGCGTTTCGATGCACTCGAGGCACGCATGTCCGTCATGACCCCCGAGGAACGCGAAGCGTTCGCCGCAAAGGCCGCCGAGATTGCGGCGCGCCCCGTTGCGGAAGCTCCGGCTGAAGCGGTGGTCGAGTCGGTCGAGGATGTGGCTGGACAGCCGGAAGCCGCCGAAGAAGCGGACGCCGAGGCTGCTGAGGCTCCCGAAGGCGACAAGGCTGAATAGCCCTTCGTCATGGCCGAAAACACGCTTCTGAAATACTTCTTTGGCTCCGGCGGGCAAATCGATCCCGAGGAGCAGTTCGACCTCACGCGGAAATCCCGCCAGCGCAGGTTGCGGGAAATCTACGGCATCATGCAGAAGCACCACTTCATGAGGGGCTTCACCCCGGAATCGTTTCGTGCGATGCTGGAGGATTTGGGGCCGAGCTTCGTGAAGATCGGCCAAACGCTCTCCACGCGTTCGGAGATATTGCCGAAGGCGTACTGCGACGAGCTGAAGAAACTTCAGGCAAGTTGTGATCCGCTCCCGTTTGACGAAATGCTTTCCGCTCTCGACTCCATCTATGGGCAGGAGCGGGAAGCCCTGTTTTCCGAGGTCGACCCGACGCCGTTGGGAAGCGCGAGCTTGGCGCAGGTTCATAAGGCCAAGCTTGCCGACGGCAGCATCGTCGCCGTAAAAATCCAGCGTCCCGGCGTGCGTTCGGTCATGGCCCAGGACATCGACATCATGCGCATCATGGCGCGGCAGGCGTCGCGGTTCATGAAGGACAGCCAAATGCTCGATTTGCGCGATGTCGTCGAGGAGCTGTGGTCGACCTTTTTGGAGGAAACCGACTTTCAGCGCGAAGCGAGCAACTTACAGGAATTCGCGCGCTTGAATAAAGACGTGCAGTTCATTTCCTGCCCCAAAGTCTATCCCGAGCTTTGCCGGGAAAATGTCCTGGTCATGGAATACGTCGACGGCATCCCCATCGACCGCTTCGACGAGTTGCGCGCCGCCGGCTACGATCTTGAGGAAATCGGCGAGAAAATACTGGACAACTACGCCACCCAGGTGCTTGATTTCGGGTTCTTCCATGCCGACCCGCATCCGGGAAACATGCTGGTGCGCGACGGGAAGATCGTCTATATCGATTTGGGTATGATGGGGCGCCTGACGCCGCGCGATCGCGCGGGATTCGGCAGTATCATCAGCGCCGTGGGCATGCAAAGCGCGTCCGAGTTGAAGGATGCCCTGATGGCGTTCGCCATTCAACGGGACAACGGGGCCATCGACCACCCGCGTTTTTTGGCCGACTTGGATTTGCTGCTGGAAGACTACGGGTCGTGCGACGTGGCCGACATCGATGTCGGCAGCCTGCTTACCGATATCTTGAACCTCACGCGCCAGTGCAAGGTGACGCTGCCGCCTTCCATCACCAGCGTTTCTCGCGGCATCGTCACGCTCGAGGGGACGGTTATGCCGCTCATCCCCAACGAGAGCATGGTCGGTATCATCAATGCGCACATCCAGCGCACGAAGGACGTTAAGGCCGAATTGGTGGATGCCATGGAGGATTTGGCACTCGCCTTGCGCTCCGCCGCTTCGGGCAGTCTCGCCTCGGCGCATTATTCGGGCGAGGCGCTGAAGATGCTGACGCGCGGTCAGGTGAAGATGAACATGGAAGTGCTCGGTTCGGACGCTCCCATGCACAGTTTGTCGCTCATTGTGAACCGCTTGACGCTCGGCATTATTATCGCGGGCTTGTTCATCGGGTCGTCTTTGGTAGCGCTCTCTTCCATGGAGCCTCGCGTGCTCGGCGTCCCGGTGCTGTCGTTTCTCGGGTATGTCGGGGCGTTCGTCCTGTCCGTGTGGGTTATTTTCGACATCCTGCGTCGCCGGCGATAAACGCGTTTTCCGCAGGTGAGGCGGGCTGGTCCCGGCTTTGGCTGCGTGCAGCTAGCGCGCAGCGTGTGTGCGCCGGGTCGGCGCTTCCTTAAGACTTCATCTCCGTTTCCTTCTTGCATTTCGGGCAGACGACGCGTAGCGTGCCTTTGCCGCGTGGGACGGACAGTTCCTGCCCGCAACCTTTGCAGCGGAAATATTTCGTCGTTTTGCGATTCGCCCACTTCTTCTTCGTCAGTTCGTAGGAGCGGCGCGGTTTGGCGGTGAGGCGCAGGTAGGTTTGATTTTCCTGGCGGCGTTTCGTGATGTTCTTCGAGCAGGTGCGCCACAGGGAATACAGTACGGCGACGAACGTGACCCACGAAAGCCACCCGCAATGCGGTAGAAGCGAAAGCAGCAGGGCGATTACGCCGAGGGCAACCAGGCCGTTGGAGAAGTCGTCGTTGCCGTAGCGCCCTCGCATCCAGAGGGCCATGCGGTAGCTCAGGCGTTCGAAAAATTGTTTCATGGAGGGCAACTCCCTTATTCGGTAACTTTTTGTAGCGCGCCCCGCAGGGTGAGTTTGAAACCCTGCGGGGCGCGTCGTTTACTGTATGTCTTTTGTTGTGCGGTGGGGCCGCAAGGCAAAGGGCGTTACCGAACGGTTGCGCGGTATACGCGGGTGTGGTTTGCTCGCGTAGCCGTATTTGGGGCGTCTTACGGAAATCGGATTTGCTGCCAGGTCTGGCACCTGGCAGCAAATCCGCACGTTCGGGCAGGGGCTTGCCGCTTTAGCGCACGCTCGCGTTCGCCTTGTCGAGTATTTCTTGAACGACCTCAGGCTTTTCCGCAAGCAAAACGGGGAAGGGGGTAAGTGCTGCGGGCCCCTCTTCGAATTCGTCGGTCAGGTATTTGGCATACCAAGTGACGTCGCGCCACTGATTGCAGGTGTAGCCGGCCTTGCGCCAGGTGAAGACCACTTCGAACCCGAGTGCGTCATGGAGACGGGCGCTTGGCTCGTTCGGGCTGGTCACAATCCCAAAGACGACTTTTATGCCGCAGGCCGCGCAGGCGTCGATCAGCGCTTGATACAAAACGCGCCCGAGGCCGTGGCCTTGCGCCTTGGGGGCCAAATAGACGGAAAGCTCCGCGTTCCACTGATATGCTTCGCGTTCGCGCAGCTCGTGCGCATATGCGTACCCGACGACTTCCCCGTCAAGCTCGGCGACCAAATACGGGTAGGTTGCAAGAACCTTGTCGGTGCGCGCCTGGAACGCCTCGGGCGCGGGAACGGTTTCCTCGAACGTGATGGACGTGGCGATATATGGCGCATAAATGGCGCGAATTGCTTCTGCGTCCGCGCTGGTGGCGGGACGGATTGTCGGCGTAGTCATAAAAGGGGCTCCCTCGTCTTGTTTCAGGAAGCCCCATGGTACTACTTTTAAACCCGTGGCGGGTTATGGATAGGCAACGGTTTCGCTGGCAATTCCCGTTATGCCGGGTTCTTGGCGGAAAGGATCAGCTTCACCTCGTCATCGGTCAGCGAATAGTTCAGATAGGTCTTGTAGAAGTCCTTCACCTTCTCCTCGATATTAAGGTTGGTGAACAGCTCGGGATGCAACGTCGCGGCCGCCCACTGGATTTGCAGCAGCTCCTCGACGCCGTAGCGGTCCCAGCCGAACACGCCCTTGGGGTTGACGTAGACCTTGCCGTTTTGCACGGCGCTGACGGAAGCCCAGTTCGGGTCGTTTAAGATCTGGTCGACCTCGTCGGCCTTGCCCGTGATGATGACGTCGGGGTTCCAGGCGACCACCTGCTCCATGGTGAACTGCGCCTGTGCGTTGCCCTTCGTGGATTCGGTGACTGCGTTCTTGCCGCCTGCAGCCTTGATCCAGTCGTCGATGATGGTGTCGGTGCCGTCGATGGTCAGCTTGTACACGCTGTTGCCGTGCATGACGCTCACGCGCTCGTCATCGGAAAGCTTGTCGGTTTTCGCCTTCACCTCGGAAAGCACCTGCTCAAGCTCCTCATTGTATTTTTTGGCGATGTCCGGTGCCTCGCCGCCGAATACCTGCGCGGTCAGCTCGATGGACTTTTTCATCTCGTCAAAGGTCTTGAACATGCAGTTGACCAGCGGGATGCCCACCTCGGCGGCCTTGTCGCGCAGATCGTCGGTCGAGTCGAAGATGACCTGCGGTTCAAGCGCGGCCAGGTCCTCGAAGTTGAAGTCCTTGCCGAAGGTGGCGGTTGCCTGGCTCATGTTCGGGCATACCTTGTACATCCACGGGTAGTCCTTCTGGGCGCAGTGCGTGGCCACTAAGCCCTCGGCTCCGGTCAGCATGATGGTGATTTCGTTGTGCGCATACCAGCCGTCGGCGTACTTGGTCGGGTTGGTGGGAACCTCGACCTCCTTGCCCGACATGTCGGTGACGGTCTGCGTCTTCGGTTCCTCGGCCGCGGTTTCCTGCTTCGTCCCGCTGTTCGAAGAGCCCGATCCGCTGCAGCCGGCGAACGCCCCTCCTGCCGCCAGCGTGACGCCTGCCACGCCGAAGAGCTTCAGGAAGCTCCTGCGCGAGATGGAGCGTACAACGTTTTCCTGGTACGAGTCGTTCATTTCCTTGCCTCTTTCCTCCCAAATGAACGTTTGCTATGCATACCGCGTTTCGCGGATGATGCCGAAAGGGAAAGCCCGCCTTTGCGGACTTTGTTTGCCGGGCGCAAAAAGCGTTGCCGTTGCGCGAGGTCTTGCGCGCTGGTTCAGGTGAGTGTTGGCACGCAGGTTTTCAAAGGCGCTCCGGCCTTGTCGGTTGCGGTGGTGATGCGCACGTCGATGCCGTAGGCGCGCTTGAGGTTTTCCTCGGTCACCACGTCATCGACCGCGCCGGCGATCACCTCGCCTTGCCGGGTGATCAGCACCGCGTCCGTGCAGCAGAGGAATGCGTGGTCGGGGTTATGCGTCGTCATGATGATGCCGTGACCGCGCCCGGCCATCCCTTTGATGCAGGCCAGCACGGCCACCTGGTTTCCGAAATCGAGCGCGGCGGTCGGCTCGTCCATCATGAGAATGCGCGCGTCCTGCATGAGCGCACGGGCGATCAGCGCCATTTGCTGCTCGCCCCCCGATATCTCGGTGTAAGGTCGGTTGGCCAGGTGCGCGATGCCGAGCTGGGCGAGGATTTCCCCTGCATGCTCGATATCGGAATGTTTCGGCTGGTCGAGCATCCCCAAGCGGGAAACGCAGCCGGTCAGCACCATGTCGATGACCGGGTAGGAAAACGGTGGCTCGTGGGTTTGCGGCACGTAGGAAACCTTGCGGGCGAATTGCCTGCGCGAAAGCTCGCCGCGCGGCCGGCCATCGACGGTGATGCTGCCGCTGATGGCCGGTAAAAACCCAAGCAACGTCTTGAACAGCGTGGTCTTGCCGACGCCGTTCGGGCCGAGCAGGCAGGTGACGCCGCCGCTTTCCACGGAAAGCGAGACATGCTCCAGCACGGGGGTTCCCTTGTATCCGCACGAAAGGTCGTGCGCCTCAAGCGCTCCCATCAGCGCATCTCCTTTCGCGTTTTCAGTAAGATGGCGAAGAAGAACGGCGCGCCGATGATCGAGGTGAGGATGCCGAGCGGGATCTCGGAGGCCATGAACGTGCGGCATGCGGTGTCCACCAGTATCATGAACGCCCCGCCGACCACGAGCGACAGCGGCAGCACGATGCGGTTGTCCGGCCCGACCAAAAAGCGCACGAGATGCGGGATGATCAGCCCAACCCATCCGACGACGCCGGCGATGGCAACGACGGCCGAGGTAAGAAGCGTGGAGCAGACGATGCAGATGCCGCGTATCGCCGTGACGTTGACGCCCATGGCCTCCGCCTCCTCGTCGCCGAACGACAGCGTGTTCAGTCTCCAGCGCAGGGCAAGCAGCGGCACGGCCCCGGCGATGAACGGCACGAGGAACAGCTTGAGGTCGTCCCAGGTGATCTTCGCGATGCTGCCCATAAGCCAGTAGGTGATCTCGGGAAGCTTCGAGTCGGGGTCGGCGGTGTATTTGATGGCAGAGACGAACGCCTGGAACAGGGTGCCGACGATGAGCCCGCAGAGCACCAGCAGCAATATCTGGTTGCCGCCGCGTCCGATGCTTCGGGCGCTGAAGTACGTGATCAGGACGGCGACGAAGCCGAGCACGAACGCCATGATCTGCACCGCGCGATTGTCGAAGTTCCATAGCAACGCCAGTGCCGCGCCGAACGAGGCGCCGGCCGAGGCTCCCAGGATGTCGGGGGAGACCATGGGGTTTTTGAACAGGCCTTGGTAGCTGGCGCCCGATATGGCCAGCGCCGCGCCCACGAGCAGTGCTGCGGTGACGCGCGGCAGGCGCACGTTCATCACGATGTTGGCGGCCATGTCCGAGAAGTTCCCTTCAACGCCGAATGCGCGATTGAGTAGGATCGATACCACGTCAGCAGGGGCGACGCCGGCGCGTCCGGCACCAAGTGCGAGGATGAACAGCGCCACTGCCGCGGCGCAGCAGACGATGGCAACGATCCTGCTGGTTGCGCGTCTGGCGCGATAGGACGCCACCCCGCCGCTCGCTTTTTCGCCGGGCTTGTCGCCCGATGGCTCCCCCGAAGTCGAGATCGCCTCGATCTCGGGGGAGCCATCGACCTTGTCGATGCCCATGGTTTCGCCTCGATTCGCACACGAGAATATCCTTGAACGAAACGGAAGTGTAGAACTCGGGTTTCAGAACGCAAGCATGACTATGCGCAGATGAGAATAATTAACAAAATCGAAACAATTCAGTAGGAATTGGCCGTTCCTGCTCTTTGCGCGCCCCGCCGCAAGGGCCTGCCGCGTGCGTTTTGACGCCCGCGCGTCGCTGGCGCCCGCACCGCCGCTCGGCGCGTTCGGCTCTTGCCTGCCTGTCTCGCGTGCGCTTCGTGCCGTGCGTGTGGAAATCGCCTCGACTGCCCCGAGCGTGCGCTATACTGCAGCGTTACATGCGTTGACGAAGACGAAGACGCGGCCAATTGCAGCCAGCAGAGACGGAACCCATCGGCTGAAAGATTCCGGGCGGCAAGCGCGTCCGTTCCCTTCCGAGCAGCGTTGCTGAAAACGGGGCGCCATCTGTGGTGCGGACGGGAAGTAGGCAGCGCCGGCACCCGCCGTCATCGGGAAACGAAGTGGGCCGCCCGCAGTTTTTGCGGTGGTCAACCAAGGTGGTACCGCGAGAGCCTTCTCTCGTCCTTGGACTGGGTAAAACCAGGCCATAGGCGAGGAAGGCTTTTTTATTGGCCGCATTAGGCGGACGCATACGATACGGAAAGGGATCGGACACATGGCAATCGTGGACGAACTTGCGGCGCTGCGGGAACGCACGCTCGCCGCGATCGAGCAGTCGGCGGATACGTCGGCCCTCGACGAGGTGCGCGTGGCGGTGCTCGGCAAAGCCGGCACGCTGACCGGATACCTGCGCAGCATGGGCCAGGTGGCGAAGGAGGAGCGCGCCGCCGTCGGCAAGACAGTGAACGAGGTGCGCGGCGTGGTGGAAGCCGCGCTTGAGGAGCGCAAGGCGGCGCTGGCCGCGGCCGAGCTCGAGGCGGCCATCAACGCGGCCGCCGTCGACGTGACGCTGCCGGGCCGCTCCCAGCAGGTGGGTACGCGCCATCTGATTAACGCCATCACCGACGAGATTTCCGAAATCTTCCTCGGTCTGGGCTACTCCGTGGCGCACGGTCCCGAGGTTGAAACCGACTGGTACAACTTCGAGGCGCTAAACGCCCCGAAGGACCACCCCTCCCGCTCCATGCAGGACACCTTCTATGTGCGCGACCTGTCCGGCGAGGCGTCGGCTGTGCGCGGCGAGTCCGACGTGCTTTTGCGCACGCAAACTTCCGGCGTGCAGGTGCATGCCATGGAGGAGCAGAAGCCGCCCATCTACGTGATCGCGCCGGGCAAGGTGTATCGCCGCGACGTGGCCGACCCTTCGCATCTGCCGCAGTTCAACCAGATCGAGGGCCTGGTCGTTGACGAGGGCATCACCTTCGGCGACCTGAAGGGTACGCTCGACTACTTCTGCAAGCAGATGTTCGGGCCTGACCGCAAGACGCGTTTTCGCGCGCATTACTTCCCGTTCACCGAGCCTTCCGCCGAAGCCGACGTCAGCTGTGGCGTGTGCGGGGGCACGGGGCATTTGCACGACGGCGAGCGCTGCCGCATGTGCAAGGGCACCGGCTGGCTGGAAATTCTCGGCTGCGGTATGGTCGACCCGAACGTGCTGCGCATGTCCGGCATCGACCCGGAAAAGTACTCGGGCTTCGCCTTCGGTGTGGGCGTCGAGCGCGTCGCGTGCCTGAAGTACAACGTCCCCGACCTGCGTATGCTGCTTGAGGGCGACATGCGCTTCCTGCGCCAGTTCTAGAAAGGGGATGTCATGAAAGTATCTTTGAAGTGGCTGAACGAATACGTCGAGGCCCCCGAGGACATCAAGGCCTTCTGCGATAAATTGGATCTGACCGGAACCGGCGTCGAGGGCGTCGAAAAGCTCGGGGCGACGCTTGACGGCGTGGTCGTCGGTTACGTGGAAACCTGCGAGGACCATCCCGACAGCGATCATATGCATGTGACCACCGTGAACGTCGGCGGCAAGGAGCCGGTGCAGATCGTGTGCGGTGCGCCGAACATCGCAGCCGGCATCAAGGTGCCCGTGGCCACGGTGGGCGCGCTTCTGCCCGGTGACGTGAAGATCAAGAAGTCGAAGCTGCGCGGCGTGACCAGCTGCGGCATGTGCTGCTCGCAGCGCGAGCTCGGCTTCGGTGCCGACCACGAGGGCATTTGGGTGCTTCCCGAAGACGCGCAGGTTGGCCAGCCCATCGCCGACTATCTGGGTCTTACCGACACGGTGCTCGACCTGGAAATCACGCCGAACCGCCCCGACAGCCTCTCCATTGCCGGCCTTGCGCGCGAGGTGGGCGCGATGTATCAGCGCGATTGGTCCGACCCGCTGCCCGAGGCGGCTGCCAAGCTGGAGCTTTCCGCCG
>CAVBAM010000018.1:0-11018 GCA_963593315.1 Candidatus Methanomethylophilaceae archaeon
CATATTTTCAATGCGGCCTGGGTTATGCTTGCGATGTCGAGGTAGCCGGCGGGCAACCGGGCCCGCCGGCGTTGGTTTATCTGCTCAGGTCGCGGGCTAGTTCTCCGATTGCTTCGCAGAAGGTGGGGTGGGGGTGGATGACCCGCGCCAGCTGGGCTGCGGTCAGCTTCAGCTGCACGGCGAGCGCGAGCTCGGCGATCATGTCGGTCGCGCGGGGGAACACCAGCTGCGCGCCGAGAATCACGCCGTCATCGGCGCAGGTCACCAGCTTGATGAACCCGGACGGCGCGTTCTCGATGAGGCACTTGCCGTTCGAGCCCGTCACCGCCTTGGCGCACTTCACGGCGATTCCCGCGTCCTTCGCCTCGGCCTCGGTCATGCCGACGCTCGCCACGTCGGGGCTCGTGTAGACGCAGCTGGGCACCACGGCCTCGTCGACGGGCGGAACCTCGCCGCAGATGGCAGCCACCACGTTGCGTGCCTGGGCCGTCGCCACGTGCGCGAGCTGGATGTTGCCCGCCTTCGCATCGCCGATCACCCAAAGATGCTCGACACTCGTCGCCCCGGAAGCGTCGGCTACCACGCCGCGCCCGATTTCCGGTTCGCAGCCGCAGCCTTCGGCGAAAAGGTCGCTCAGGTTGCTGCGACGACCCGTCGCAGCCAGCACGCCATCAACGGCAAGCGTCTGCTCCGCGCCCTTCTTGTCAAGATAGGTCACCGTCACGTCGCCCGGCTCCCCGGCGATGGACTGGATGCGTACGCCTGCCGAAATGCTCATGCCCTGCTTCTTGCCGAGCATAGCCACGCGCTGTGCGATGTCCTTGTCCAAGGGCGGCAGGATGCGCTCCGCCGCCTCAAGCACATGCACTGCCACACCGGCGTTGGCATACATGCCGGCGATTTCCATGCCGATGACGCCCCCGCCGATGATGGCGATGCTGGAAAGCTCGGTGGGCTCGCCTTCCAGAAGATCGTCGGACGTGTAGACGCCCGGGCCGTCGATACCGGGGATGGGCACCAAATTGGGAATCGACCCCGTCGCGATGACGACGTCGTCGGCTTCATAGCGCTCGCCCGCGCACTCGATGGTACCCGCACCGACGATGGTCGCGTGCCCTGCGACCACATTGACCTTGTCTGCCTTCATAAGCTTGGCGATGCCGTCGCGCAGCTGCCCGACGACCTCGTCCTTGCGCGCGTGGGCCCGTTTCATGTCGAACGTCACGTTTTCGCAGGAAACCCCTACGTCTGCGCCCTCGCCCGCGGCGTGCGCGAGCTCGGCGGCGTGGATGAGCGCCTTCGTGGGGATGCAGCCCCTGTTCAGGCAGGTGCCTCCCAGGTCGCGCTCCTCGAACAGCACGACGGTCTTCCCGGCTTTCGCGGCCTCGTCGGCAGCGGTGTAGCCGCCCGGGCCGGCACCGATGATGGCGATATCGTAATGCATTGGAATATTCTCCTTACAATAACATCGAAGCTAAGTCGCGGGCGATTTCCGCGTCCAAACCTTGGCTTGCAAGCGCCGCGGCGACCGTTTCCCGACTGGCCGCGCCGTCAAGCGCGACCCCCTCAAGCAGCTTCGGAATCTCTTCGAGCGTATCGGCGTCCAGCCCGTCGGACCACAGCGCCGCCTCGGCGATGTGCCCGTCGCGGCAGGTCCAGTCCAGGCGGTTCGTCCCCCAGGCAAAGCGCGCCTGGGCGCTGCGTTCCAGCGGGCGGTCGTCCTTGTAGACCCACGCATCGCTCGCATACCGTTCGCGCAGCCGCGCCACGGCCGTCAAATCGTCCGCGTCAAGCGCCAGCTCGCCGACAGGCAGGCCGTACACCTGGCCAAACGCTTGGACAACCGCCTCGCGCACCGTGGCGCAGGAAAGCCCCGGCGAAAACTCGACCAGGTTCGCCACGCGCGAACGTACCGACTTCACGCCCTTCGCCGCCAGCTTCAGCGGGTTGACGTTGAGGTAGCGCGAAAGCGCCGAGCCGTCCACATCGACCATGATGGTGCCGTGGTGGTAGCTCGCCGGAAGCGCCGCGCGCGAATGGTAGTAGGCGTGCCCGCTGAACTTCTTCCCGTCGATGGTGAGGTCGTTTCGACCGCTCACCTGCGCATCCATTCCCAGTGCCCGCATGGCTTCGCACAAAACCCGTGTCTGCTTGGCCTTGTCGAAGTCGCCCTTGGGCATGAGGAAGGTGAAGTTCTGGTTGCCCAGGTCGTGATAGACCGCCCCGCCGCCGGAAAGGCGCCGGGCCACGTGCCCGCCCGCCTCGGCAAGCGCGGCGCAGTTGCATTCGTCCAGCGCACTTTGGTTGCGGCCGATGACCACGGTGTTCTCGTTTTGCCACAGGTAAAGGATGCATAAACCAGGGGCAACCTTGCCCAGGAGGTATTCCTCCAAAGCAAGGTTGCCGTACGGGTCGACGCTATCCGATGTGACGATCGCCAGCGTGTCGATCACGATTATCCCTCGTCAAACGTGTAGCGCAGGCGGGGCTTGCGGGCCGCGCCCACCTCGTCGGGGCGGCCGATGAAGCGCGTGAACGGCGCGTGGTGCAGCTTTTCGCCGTCGGCGCGCGCCTCGTCGTAGATGGTGCGCAGGATGTCCACCAGGCCATCAAGCGTCTCGGGCGATTCCGTTTCGGTCGGCTCGACCATGAGCGCCTCGTGCACGATGAGCGGGAAGTACATGGTGGGTGGGTGCACGCCGAAGTCGAGCATGCGCTTGGCCACGTCCATCGCCGACGCGCCCGTCTCGTGCTTGAGCGGCTCGATGTCCATGACGAACTCGTGCATGCAGCGTTCGCCATACGGAATCGAATAGATGTCGCACAAGCGCTTGAGCAGGTAATTCGCATTCAGAACCGCGTTCGCGGAAGCCTCGGGGATGCCTTCCTTGCCAAGCGTGAGCACATAGGCCAGCGCGCGGACGACCACGGTGAAGTTGCCGTAGAAGCTGCGCACGCGCCCCATGGAGGCCTCGGGCGTGTAGAACTCGTAGCCCGCCTCGCCCTCGCGCACCAAGGGGCCGGGCAGGAACTTCGCCAGGAAATCCTTGCAGCCCACCGGGCCCGCGCCCGGGCCGCCGCCGCCGTGCGGGGTGGCGAACGTCTTGTGCAGGTTGAGGTGCACGCAGTCGAAGCCCATGTCGCCGGGGCGCACGTGGCCCATAACCGCGTTGAGGTTTGCGCCGTCGTAGTAGCACAGGCCGCCGGCCTCGTGGATGATGCGCGTGATTTCCAGGATGTTGGGGTCGAACAGGCCGAGCGTGTTGGGGTTCGTGAGCATCAGGCCCGCGGTGTCCTCGCCGACGGCCGCGCGCAGGGCGTCCAGATCGACGCCGCCCTCGGCGTTCGAGGGCACGGCCACCACGTCGAAGCCGACCATGACGGCCGAGGCCGGGTTGGTGCCGTGGGCCGAGTCGGGCACGATGATCTTCGTGCGCGCTGCGTCTCCGCGCGAAAGGTGATAGGAGCGGATGAGCTGCAGGCCGGTGAACTCGCCGTGCGCGCCGGCGGCGGGCTGCAGCGTCATGTCGTCCATGCCAGCGATCTCGCAGAGCATCGACGTGGTCTTCGCGATGACCTCCAGGCAGCCCTGCGCCGTGCGCGTCGGCTGCAGCGGATGGATGCCCGTGAAGCCCGGCAGCGCGGAAAGTTCCTCGTCAATGCGCGGGTTGTACTTCATGGTGCACGAACCCAGGGGGTAGAAGCCGTCGTTGACGCCGTGCGTTTGCTTGGCAAGCTCGGTGTAGTGGCGGCCCAGGTCGACCTCGGCGATTTCCGGCAGGCGCGGGGCCTTGGCGCGCGCGGCGGCGCCGAAGTCGACGGCGGGCACGTCGCAGGCGGGGAAGAGGTCGAGCTTGCGCCCGGGTTTGCTGCGTTCGAACAAGAGCTCCATTATGCAAGCACCTCCTTGATGGCGTCGATGAGCGCGTCGATGTGCGCTTTGGTGTTCAGCTCGGTGCAGCACCACAGAATGCCGCGCTGCGTGGGCAGGCCGCCCAGGATTCCGCGCTCCTCGAGCGCCTCCATGAGTGCGTCGGCGTCGGTGGGGCAGCTGGTGAGGAATTCGTTGAAGTATGCGCCCCCGTTTTGCAGCTCGAAGCCGAGCTTGGCAAGCTCGGCGGCCAGGTAGTGCGCGTGCGCGGCGGAGTTGCCGGCGACGCGCGCCAGCCCGTCGGGACCGACCGCCGCCAGGTAGACCGAGGCGGTCATGGCGCATAGCGCCTGGTTGGAGCAGATGTTGCTGGAAGCCTTTTCGCGGCGGATATGCTGCTCGCGGGCTTGCAGCGTCAGGACGAACGCGCGCTTGCCCTCGTCGTCGGTCGTCTCGCCGACGATGCGGCCGGGAAGCTTGCGCATGTTCTTCGCGGTTGTGGCCATGTAGCCCAGATACGGGCCGCCGAAGGCCAGCGGCATGCCGAGCGGCTGCCCCTCGCCCACGGCGACGTCCGCGCCGAGCTTGGCCGGGCATTCCAGCGCGCCGAGGCTGATCGGGTTTGCGCTCATGATGAGCTTCGCGCCCGCCTCGTGCGCGGCTGCGGCCAGTGCTGCGACGTCCTCGATGGAGCCGAAGTAGTTCGGGCTCTGCACCAGCACCGACGCGTAGGTTCCGCCGGCAAGCGTCGCGGCAAGCTCCTCGGCCGAGCAGGTCAGGTCGTCCGCGCCGATCACGGTCACGGGGATGTCGCGGCTGGCGCAGTAGGTGCTCAGCACCGTCTGTGTCTGCGGGTCGACGCCGCCGCACACCACCACGCCCGAACGCTTGCGCTCTTCCAACATGATGACGGCCTCGGCGGCCGCGGTGGCGCCGTCGTAAACCGACGCGTTGCTGACGTCCATGCCGGTCAGCTCGCAGATCTGCGTCTGGTATTCGAAGATGCTCTGCAGAACGCCCTGGCTGATCTCGGCCTGGTAAGGCGTGTAGGCGGTGACGAACTCCTCTTTCGAGGTGACCGTCTTCACGATGGCCGGGATGTAGTGGTTGTAGGCGCCGGCGCCGCGGAAGATGCTCTTGAAGCGCGTGTTCTTCTCGGCAAGCGCGCTCACGGCGTCGGCGACTTCCATCTCGGAAAGGCCGGGCGCGAGGTCAAGCTCGTCGATGCGGGCCTCGGCGGGAACGATGTCGTATAGCTCGTCGATGCTGCCAAGGCCGCATGCGGCGAGCAGCTCGTCGCGCTGCGCCGGGGTCGCAGGAATGTAGCTACCCATGTGCTGTCCTTAGTGGTTGGAGGGGTGTCCGGGTTATTCGGCTTCGGCGGCGCAGTGGGCCTCGTAGGCGTCGGCGTCGAGCAGCTCCTCGGTGTCGCCGACGTTGCCCACCTTGATGAACCAGGCGCCGTAGGGGTCCTGGTTGATGGTCTCGGGCGCGTCGAGCAGCTCCTCGTTGATGGCGCAGACGGTGCCGCTGACCGGGGAGAACACGTCGGAGACGGCCTTGACGGACTCGACGTCGCCGAACGCTTCGCCCGCCGTTACCTCGTCGCCCTCCTCGGGCAGGTTCACGAACACGAGGTCGCCGAGGGCGTTCTGCGCAAAGTCGCTCAGCCCGATGGTGGCCGTGCCGTCCTCGATCTTGACCCACTCGTGGGATTTCGCGTACTTCAGCTCTGCGGGTGCGGTTGCCATGATGGTTTCCTTTCGAATTGGTTGTCGATGGTCGGCCCCAGGCAGGTGTCGGGGCGGGTTGCTTGTTGGTTTTGCTCGGGTGTTCGGTTCGGCGGAATCGGCGTAGGGGCCGGGCCGTGCCTGCTGGCGCGTTCGCCCCCTCGTCGCCCAGCGCCTAGCTGCGCTTATAGAACGGCAGCGCGACGACTTTGGCGGCGACCATGCGGCCGCGCACCTCCACTTCCACCTCGTCGCCCTCGGACAGCGAGCCGTTGCTTACGAGCGCCATGGCGATGGCCTTGTCGACGTAGGGGCATTTGGTGCCGGAAGTGGTGGTGCCCACCTGCGCGCCGTCCTTGAACACCGGCATGTGCTCGCGCACGATGCCGCGCCCGGTAACTTCCAGGCCGATGCGCGTGCGCGCCGGCGTGCCTGCGGCGACGAGCGCGTCCTTGCCGATGAATTCCTCTTTGCCCAGCTTGACGCCGAAATCCAGCCCGGTTTCAAGTGGGGAAACGGTCGCGTCCATCTCGTGCCCGTACAGCGGCATGGCGGCTTCCAGGCGCAGCGTGTCGCGGGCGCCCAGGCCGCAGGGGATGCAGCCGAATTCCTCGCCGGCTTCGCGCAGCGCACGCCACACGGCCGGTGCGTCGGCTGCGGCGGTGTAGACCTCGTAGCCCAGCTCGCCGGTGTAGCCCGTGCGGGAAATCATGCATTCGATGCCGTTGATCTGCGCCGATCGCACGGCGGTGTAGTACTTCTCGGGAATCTGCTCGGCGGGCAGCAGCTTCGCGATGATCTCGGGCGCCTTCGGGCCCTGCAGGGCGATCTGCGCCACGCTGTCGGAAATGTCGTTGAACTCGGTGTCGGCCAAAATGTGCTGCGACATGTACTCGAAGTCCTTGGCGCGGTTGGCGGCGTTGACCACCACCAGGTACGACTCCTCGCCGAACTTGTAAACGATCAGGTCGTCCACGCAGCCGCCGTCTTCGTAGCACAGCACGGAATAGCGCACGCGCCCGATGGTCATGTTGGTGAAGTCGTTGGTGAGCACGTGGTTCAAAGTTGCGAGCGCGCCGGGGCCGCTCACCGTGAACTCGCCCATGTGGGATACGTCGAACAGGCCGCATTTCTGGCGTACGGCCATGTGCTCGGCGATGACGCCGCCGCCGTATTGCACGGGCAGCAGGTATCCGGCGAAGGGGACGATCTTGCCGCCCTCTTCAACGTGGACGTCGTACAGGGGTGTTTTCAGTTCGCTCATGGGTCTCCTCTCGGCTGAAAACGGGCAGGGGCGCAGACGTGGTGTAGTGTCTGCGCCCCTGTCCTTGTGACCTGAGAGATTCTCCGCATGGGCGGATTGCATCTTCGGTGCCGCGCCGGGTGGGCGCGTCTTTCCAGGGTTTCGTCGAGCGCCGGTTCTTTTGCCTGAGAGTTCCTGCCTCCCCTTCGGCGCCTCGTCGCGCGAGGTCTCTCCCGGTGCCGTCATCCGAAGCTATGCGGTTGTGAATCGGCGGTTTGCGCCGCCGTTTCCGACGTTTGCAACCGTACCGGCGCAACGCTTCCGGCGAATTGCCGGACTGTTACGTGTCTGTAAATGATACCGGTGAGGAAACATTAAGGGAGAGCCGTCGCGCAAACGGCGCCCGCAAGCCCGCGGGCGGCAGGAGAGTGCTCGCGGGAAGGAAATGGCGCCAGGGTGGGCGGCGCGACGGCGACAGGATGCTCAGCGAAACGCTAGCGCATCAATAGAAGCTCTTGAGGATGTTGATGACGTCTCGCATGAAGTCCTCGTCGGGGTTTAGGTGGGCGATGGTTTTGGGGTTCCGGGCTTCTAAATCGTAGGCGCGAACTTGCTCCACGCACACGCATCCGTAGACTTCATCGATGCTGTCAGGAAGCTTTAAATGAAGGGGAAACTCGTTGCAAGTCGTCGTTATCGAGCAGATGAGCGTCATGGAAGTGCTTGCCTGAAACATATCGGATGACACCACCAGGCCGGGACGGCGGCCTTTCGGCTCGTGCCCAAGCGAGGGGTTGAAATCGAACTCCATCACATCGCCTTGCCTGATGAGCATCACCAAACCTCCTTGCCTATGGATTGCCCGGGATCGATGAACTCGGGTTTGGGGCCCTTGTAATCCCGCATAAGCGACTCAAGCGTTGGCCGCTCGTTGACAGGCGTTATGACGATCGCCGTGCCATCGTTTTCCACGTTCACCTTGTCACCGATTTTGTAGAGCGTTCCGCGGATTTCCTTCGGTATGGCTACACCAATGGAATTGCCGATTCTCGTCATCGTGCA
This sequence comes from Candidatus Methanomethylophilaceae archaeon, assembly GCA_963593315.1. GTDB lineage: Bacteria > Actinomycetota > Coriobacteriia > Coriobacteriales > Eggerthellaceae > Senegalimassilia. The sequence goes on from CAVBAM010000018.1 coordinate 7,907, forward strand.
AGTTGCCATTCCAATCGCCTCCTCGGGCTTGTTTTCTTGTGACGATTATAACATGTTATAACGCAAAGGAAAGCGTTCGGGATGATGCGAACGGCGTTACTTTGATGGGGGTCGTCCTCTGTCACCCGATCGCGATCATGCCCGAATCGATGCTGGCAGCATAGCGCGCTTCGGCCGAGAACGGCGCGAGGCTCGCGGAATGGACGATCCGAGCGGCGTTTGGTATGTCCGCCGACGTGATTGTTCCTCGCGGTTATCTTTGGAACGCTATAATATCCTCCGAAAACTAGAAAGCGTCGCATGGCCGGCTGGCTGCCTTGCTCGCCGCGCGCGGGCGGCGGTTGCCTCGCAGGCGACGTGTCGACCGCGCGGTCGGCCGAGCGCTTTGCTGCGAGGTGCTGAAGTGCTCGTGCTATTGAAAGGAATGCAATGCGCCGGGGGAGAAGGAAAGCGCCCGATATCGATCCGTATCTGTCAACGTCCGACTTTTTGGAGATGTCGCGCGTTTCCCCCATGACGCTGCGAACCTACGAGGCCAACGGCCTTATCGAGCCTGCGTATCGCAGCGAGGCCGACGGCTACAAATACTGGACCATCGACCAAATCCCCCTGATCGAGTTGATCGATGCGATGCGCTCGGGCGGAGCGCCCATCGCGGGCATCGGCCAAGCGCAAATGTGCGGCAAGGAGCCGTTTCTCGACAGCGTCTACAGCGCGCAGGCCGCCAAGCTGCGCCGCGATCGCCGCATGATGAAGTCGATCGTGCATTCCCGAAGGCGGTTTTCCGACTTGCGTCGAATAGCTGCCGGGGGGGGGTTCTATCTGCGCTACCTGCCAGTGCGTTGGATGGCCATCGCGCCGCTGGTCCCGCATGAGGCGGAATTCGCGAACAACCGCCGCTTCATGCGCGAGTTCGGCGATTTGCTGAAAGTCGTATCCGCGGCGGGCTGGTGCGACACCATGACGTTCGGCGTGCTTCTGAGTATTTCGGCGGACGGATCGCGCGCGTCGCGCTATTCCTATGTGGAGCTTGCCAGCCCGCCCATGCCTGAAACGACGGGGTCGATGGTCGTGGACGGCGGATGCTACCGCGTGTTCGACAAGTCGTTCAACAAAGGCGTGTGCGACGGTAAACATTGCGAAGCGTGCGCCCGATTCGGCTGCGTGCCCGACCCGAAAGACGTAAGCCGGTGGAACGAGAAGGCCGCCGAGCTGCCGGGCCTGTTCGATCGCGTGCTGCGCTTCGAAGATGTCGAAGAACCCATCGCCGCGGGAGATTCGTGGTCGTCTTTCAAGCTTGCGGCTCTTGCCAAGCAGCGCGGCGCCTCGATGGAGGGGATATTCCACGAATCGGTCGGCTACGGGAAGCGCGGCAAGGCAAGCAGCAAACGATCCTGCGCCGTTCCATGTCGCATGCCGCTCGGCGTGAGGCTTCCCATGGGGGTGACCGCATGCGAGTTGCCTGCGGGCGTGTACCTCTGCAAGCAGATTGCGTTCGAGGATGCGGAGGCCAAGCGCGAGTTCCTGAACTTGGCGAAAAGCCTTCCAGCTTCGGGACGAACTCCTGACGAGGTGTTCTTGTCGCTGGGCGAGGCGACGTCGCAATGGAACGAACCGGACAGCAAAGGCCCGTTCGTGGAGCCGTTTGCGGTGCCCCGCACGCATGGCGTGCCCTCGCTCGAAGGTTTTTCCCAGGCGCTAACCGATGATCAGGTTCGTTCGCTTTCCCTGGTTGAGCCTGCGGGGCTGGAGTTGGAGGACGGTTTCTGCGTAACCTCGAGCAACATGGTGATGAGCTACGACCAGAGCGTCACGCAGGAGTACCACGTGCTGGTGGACCCCGAAGGATTCCTCCCCAACTTGTAGTGCGCTCTATCCCAAATACCTTTCCCCTAAAAGTTTGGGGAAAGGTATTTGGATGTTAGACCAACAAACTTAGAAAAATATGCAGGACTATTCTCGGAGCAGTATGCACAGCTTCGGGTGACGCGGGAATCCGGTCGGAGGGCCGGTCTCGAAAGTTGAAAGGGGACTGCATGCTTGCTGCTTCTGACGGCGATAACTTTTCGCGCGGTGAATCGGATACGGGTAGAGGGGATCACGCCGTTGCTGCCGATCAGGCTTCCGGGAGAAATGCTCCCGCCGTCGCCGTCGCCGTCGCCGCTCCCTCTGCCGCCCTGGCTGGTGCCGCCCCAACCGCCAACCTGTCTTCCTTCATGCCGCGGCGGTCGTTTTTGCGGCTGGCGGGCTGCTTGGCGGGTGTCACCGCGCTTGGCGGTGTGCCGCTGGCGTTGACTGGTTGCCGTGATTCCGACGTGCTCACCCAGAAGATCGTCGGCGAGCCCCTGCAATATGAGGTGGACTACTCTCTGTCGCCCGTGGCGCTGGAAAACCCCCTGTCCCAAAGCACCATGAGCAATACGCAGGACGAGTCGAATCGTCAGAGCGAGCAACAGGAGGAAACGCCCAAATACGACGAGCAGACCAGGACCACTGAACAGCAGGCCAATACCACCAAGCAAAACGAGCTGAACAACGACACCACCGCCGCTCAGAGCGGCAAGTCGAGTAAGGGCAAATCCAGCGGCACCGTCTACGACGGCAGCGACAACACCCAGAAGAAGGGCTCGCGCATCACGTTCGATTTCACGGGAGACGACAGCGCCACGCGCACCGACGAGAACGCTCCCAGCGACGGCTCGAATGACGATCCCACCGAAGACAAGAACGACGAATGGAGTCCGAACAACGGAGACGGCACCAATACGAAGAAGGATGCCGAAATCGTCGTCATCGGCTCTGACGAGATCGACGGCGGCAACATCCCCAGCACCGTAGGTCGCATTGCGGCGGCGGGCATCAACGCCACGCTGGTGCAGGCCCTTGGCGGCAAGGGCGCGCTCGCCTGCGCGAACACCGGCTGGCTGGGGCATCTGACCGATGACCAGTTTGCGCGGGTGTTCCCCGGCGAGCTTGACGACGTGAAGGGCATCGACGGCTGGGGAGACGACGGCGCGACCTGGAACGATTCCGTTATCAGCCAGATTCTCGCCGCGTTCGGCGACTTCGAGGCGGGCACCGTCGCCCTGGTTGCCGGCTATGGCTCCATGAC